>CANMEW010000090.1 GCA_947496905.1 Rickettsiales bacterium
CTTCGCAATTGCAGCCATCACCGATTATTTCGACGGCTATTTCGCACGAACCATGAAAGCGCAGTCAAATTTTGGAAAATGCTTAGATCCAATCGCCGACAAACTTTTGGTCATTACCGCAATCACCATGTTGATTAGCGTAAATAATCGCGACTGGTGGATTCTCGTCCCGGGTTTAATAATTATTTGTCGCGAAGTTTTGGTTTCTGGATTGCGTGAATTTTTAGCAGAACTGCGTGTGAGCGTTCCGGTGAGTAAATTAGCCAAATACAAAACCGGCGTGCAGATGACAGCAATTACTGGATTGCTACTAGGCGAGAAAGGTTCGTCTTACGCCATCTACTACTGGCTTGGAGGATTCATCGAAATGGATGTAAAATTTTTACTCGTAAGTTTCGTAATTTTCGCTTCGAGAATTCTTTTTACCTTCGCAGCTATTCTTACCATCATTACTGGCTACGCCTATTTCCGCGTTGGATTTAAAAATATGTAAACGCGTCTCCAGCAACTCCATCCAAAAATACACCGAAGCCCTATTTGGACTTCGGTGTATTTTTTTATTTTTTAACCCAGATCCGTCATTAGAAATTTAGGAGAGTTTAGTTCTGGCTAGAAAATAGAGGGTGAAATGGAATTTTTTAGGCGTAAGCTTTTGAATTTATTTTGTTAGGTTCGAGGTTGGGATTTAGTCAGGTTTGGGAATTTGAGGGGGAAGTCAAGGAGGTGCGACAGAGCCAAAAATACGACATTCGTTTGATCGACTGGATCTACCTAGTTGACGATAAAACTGCGATCAACGTTTCTAAAATGACTAAGTTTGGCTTTAACGTTGGAACCTTGACCATCGCTTTCAAGAAGCTGTAGAACACCTCTACAGCTATCCAAATCTAGATTGAGAAAGATTCTAAAAACTTTAAAATGCTCCAAAGAAAAGCTCTAATTGCTGGCGGAACCGGATTCATCGGATCAAAACTTAGCAAGGCTTTGATCGAAAATGGTTATAAACTGACCATTCTAACAAGAAAAAATCTTATCACAAATTCAGCAAATCTGAGCTACATCAATAATCTTGATGAGGCAGAATTTGATTATGACATCGTTATAAACCTTTGCGGCGAGACGATTTCTTGTCGGTGGAGCGATAAAAAGAAAAAGGAAATTTACGACAGCCGAATACTCACCACTCGTGCTTTAGCGCAAAAGATATTGGATAGAAAAGTGCCGCCAAGCCTTTTTATTAGTGGCTCTGCAATCGGCTATTACGGAACTTCATCAACTAAGGTTTTTCAGGAAAAATCTTTACCAACTAATCAAAAACTATTCTCACAAAAAGTTTGTTTTGATTGGGAAAAAAAAGCGATGGTCGTCGAAGAAAAAACGCGTTTGGTTTTCTTAAGAACCGGCGTGGTTATTGGTAAAAATGGCGGGATCATCAAAAAAATGTTTCTGCCATTTTATCTTGGACTTGGCGGTAAAATCGCTTCAGGAAAACAAGATATCAGCTGGATTCATATCGATGATGAGGTGGGTGCAATTCTGCATATCATCAAAAACCCTGAGCTTAAAGGCCCGGTAAATCTTACTTCGCCAAACCACACCTCCAATCTTCAATTCTCAAAATCTTTAGCTAAAGCATTGAGGCGTCCTTGTTTGTTTGCAATTCCTGGGTTATCAATGAAATTAGCCTATGGAAAAATGGCAGATGAACTGTTGCTTAATGGGCAAAAAGTTTACCCAAAAGTTCTAATTGAAAGCGGCTACAAATTCAAATTTTCTGATCTCTCGAGTGCGCTAGAAGAAGTTTTTCCGAAATCAAAATGACCAGAATTAAAGCTGCAAAAAATTACAAACCGAAAATAGCCATTATTGGCGCTGGTTTCTCAGGAATTATTTTGGGGCAAGAGTTGAGTAAGATTAGTGAGGTTAAAATCTTTGAGAAGGCTCGTGGTTCTGGCGGAAAAATGTCCACAAGAAGAGTCGATGAATTTGCTTTCGATCACGGCGTTCAATGCTTTACCGCAAGAACCAAAGATTTCCAAAATTTTCTAAGTCCCCATATTTTATCCGGCGATGTTGCGGCTTGGGAAGGAAAGTCGATCAATTTCCATGTCGATAAATCTGTTACACCGCAGATTTTGTTTGAGACCAATTTTGTAGCATCTCCAGCAATGAATAGCTTGTGCAAAAAGTTGTCAGCTGGTCTCGATATTTCTTTTCAAACCGAGATCATTCCGTTGAAAGAAAAAACATCCCAAGGATGGCATCTCGAAGATAAATCCGGCAATAGCTTAGGAGTTTTTGATTTGTTGATTTCAAGCGCTCCGCCGGCTCAGACCGTTAATCTTTTTGGAAGTTACATTTCCCCAAATCAGTCTTTACGTCAGGTTTTAATGGAGCCCTGCTTTGCTCTGATGGTTGGTTTTAAAAATAAATTACAGTTCGATTGGATCTTAGCTAAGGTTCAGAATAACCCACTCAAACTCATTTCATTTAACTCGAGTAAGCCAGGCCGTAATCAAGAAAATAGCTGTTTTGTTGCTCATACCAAAGAAGCCTGGACCAAGGAAAATATAGGGCGCGACATTGCTGAAGTTGAGAAAATCTTGCTGCAGAATTTTAGCGAAATTACCGGACTTTCAGACATAAAGCCCGATCATGTTAGTGCTCATCTTTGGCGTTATGCTTTGGTTGAAAAGAATCCAAATGAGAAAAGGCACTTCATCGATATTGATCTTGGGTTAGCTGCAACCAGCGACTGGGTATCTAATTCAAGAGTTGAGGATGTTTGGTTAAGCGCGATGTCTTTACTAAAAGAAGTTAGAAAAATTTATGCTTAAAGACCTCTTGAGAATTTTTACTGTTACTCTTCTAACTTTGTTCCCATATCTTCTTTTTGCTACAGAAGAGCCTCCAAAAACACAGGCCCGAAACAAAGACTGGAATGTTTCTGTCGGTGCCGCGCTATTACATTCTCCGGCATTTCTTGGCTCGAAAGACTCTGCGCTTTCGCTGTTTCCGGATTTAAGGGTTGGGTATGAAGATAAATTCTTTGCCTCAGTTCCTGAAGGAATCGGTTATAAATTTCAGGTTCTGGAGAATTTTAAAATAGGCCCTTTGGCAAAAATTCGTTGTAGTCGTAGCGAAGAAAATGGCGGTTCGCCATTTCAGATAAGCGGCGGAACTTCTGCCTTGAGGGGAATGGGTGAAGTTGACTCGGCGGTTGAAAGTGGATTATTTGGTGAATATCAGCTGCAAAAGTTAAAGTTTCGTACTGAAGTCAGAAGAGGCTTTGGAGGTCATCAAGGCTCTTTGATGGATCTTAATCTTAGTTACAACAACCGTTTAGGTCCTTTATCCTACGGCTTTGGACCCAAAATGACTTACGCCACATCTTCATTTATTAACACTTATTACGGGATAAATTCCGAACAATCTCGTAAGGCTGGCCTTGGACAATACCGAGCATCATCCGGAATAGCTTCTTACGGCTTTGGTTATCAGTTAAGAATGCCAGTTAGTTCAAACGTGATGCTGACAAACTTTGCCAGTTATGACTATCTGGGTGACGCACTTAAAAAATCGCCATTGATTCAGGAGCGAGGTAAGGACAGTCAGTTTTCTTTTGGTTTGGCTATTGGCTATCGGTTAAATTTTTTAAAAAAATAACCGCTAATGACCCACGATTCTCTGACACCTTTTCCAGTTACAATTTTTTGGTTCCGTCGCGACTTAAGACTCTTCGACAATGCTGCTTTATGGGCCGCTTTAAAAGCTGAAACCCCAGTTCTTCCCATTTTTATCTTCGATCAAAATATCATCGATAAATTAGAAAATAAAAGGGATGCGAGGGTTTTATTCATTCATCAAGGGATCGCAAAAATCAAAAAAGAGCTGGAAGAAATTGGCTCATCTTTAGAGGTTTTTTACGGCAGACCACTCGATGTTTTTCGTGAATTAGTCGGCAAATATCAGATCAAAGAGGTGTATGCCAATCGTGATTACGAGCCTTACGCCAAAGAGCGCGATAAAGAAATGTATGAATTTCTGAGCGGACACAACATCGCTTTCAAATTTCACAAAGATCATGTCATTTTTGAAAAAGACGAAGTTACGAAGGATGATAAAAACCCCTACACCGTATTCACGCCTTACAGCAAGAAATGGAAAAGTCAGATAAATGATTTCTTTCTGAAGTCTTATCCGACTGAAAAATATCAGAAAAATTTCCTTAAATGCCCACCTTTCAAATTTCTAAGACTGGAAGAAATGGGTTTGGTTGATTTCGATTTTGAGTTTTTTCCGGACAGAAGCGTAAGTATGAAGATCGTTGAGCAATATGACAAAAACCGCGACTTTCCTGGCATTAGAAGCACCAGTCACTTAGGTCTTCATCTCAGATTTGGTACCGTTAGCATTCGTCAACTTTGCAACATGGCCATCATCGCAGAAAGTCAACAATGGCTCAATGAATTGATCTGGCGCGATTTTTATCAGATGATCATTCATCACTTTCCTTATTCGGCAAATCAGTCCTTCAAACCCAATTACGACCGCATTAATTGGCGTAATGATGAGAAAGAATTCCAAGCCTGGTGCGAGGGAAAAACCGGTTATCCAATAGTTGACGCGGGAATGAGAGAGCTTAACACTACCGGCTTCATGCATAATCGTGCACGTATGATTGTTGCTAGCTTCTTATCTAAGCATTTAATGATTGATTGGCGCTTAGGTGAGAAATATTTCGCTGAAAAGCTTTTGGATTATGAGTTGGCAAGTAATGTAGGAGGCTGGCAATGGGTAGTTGGAAGTGGTTGCGATGGCGCTCCTTATTTCCGCATTTTTAACCCTGAGAGTCAGACTAAAAGATTCGATCCAGAGAAAACCTACATCAAAAAATGGGTTCCAGAATTCGAGTCTGAGTCTTATCCAAAGCCAATTGTTGATCACAACTTTGCAAGGAAGAGGTGTCTTGAGGCTTTTGGTTTAGCAATGCAAAAGTTGCCAATCTAGGTTTGGTAGGCTTAATAACGACCTATACCAAATCTAGAATCTATCGATATTACTCCGAGGGCATTGCTAACCAAATATAGAAAAGAACTTTTTTCTATTAAAAAACAGAAAAATCGAATGAAAAATCATGTCGATTGCTTTCGAGTAACGCTTGGTTCTTCTGTTGAGTCGAGCAAGGTAATGTCTGATCAGAGAGTTTTTTGATTCGACCAAAGAGGTCTCTGCTTTTGTAACCACATGTCTTTCTGCAATCTTGTATTGCTTGTAAACTTCGTAAT
>CANMEW010000091.1 GCA_947496905.1 Rickettsiales bacterium
ATGTTTCAGACCAAATCACCGCCTTCACGCCATCTAAACTTTGTGAATTAGTCAGCTCAACATGCTTCAAAAAATTGCGATATTTTTGCGCTCCATCCCATTTCATCTCTTGTTTAATATTAGCCTGAACCAAGCGCAGTTTAGTTTGCGGGTCGCTCACTATTTTTTTTTCATCAACGTAATTTTGCCCGAAGATGAAGGCGGAAAATAAAAATAGGATGATGGACAGCGCAAAAATTTTGTCCCCGCACGTGACTTCAGAAAGCTTTTTTACACCAAAATTTTTCCAAAAAATTACCGGAAGCAGACAGGCTAAAATGGCAAAAGCGCTGAGTCCGTAAATTCCAAATATACTGGCTAGCTGAGTAAAACTTGCACTGAACATCCAGCTGTAACCGATTAAATTCCACGGAAATCCGGTGAAAAGGTGCGAACGTAAAATTTCAAAACCTAGCCAACAAAGCGTGAATACGAGAATTTTTTGGCAATCTTGAGCTAGTTTAAATTTTTTGGTGAAGAATTTGTAACTAATGGCAAACAGCGCCACATAAAGCGCTAGAGCAGCTGGGATGAGGGTGAGAGCGAAGGGAATGAGCCAAGCGAATTTTTCTGCATCGACTAGAAGTGAAATTGAGATCCAATAAATTCCCGCCAGAAAATAACCAAAACCGTAAAAAAATCCGAGCCAAAATGTAGATTTTCTTTCGTCATTTTCTTCGAGGAAAAAATAAAAAACTGAGAGAGAAATTATCGCTGCAGGAAAAAAGTGAAATGGTGCAAAAGCTAGATTGCATAAGGCTCCTACTAGCAGGATGATTATTTTATTTCTCATTTCTTACGTAAATCTCAAAATCATAAAAAACTTTAACATTTGATGACTTCACCTGATCAAAAACATCCATTTTACTACCTGAGAAAAAATTCACTTTTTCTACCGACCTTACCTTTTGCGTCAGGATTGCGTAATTTTCGAAATGAAAATTTTTGAGGAAAAGTTTTTTAAATTCCGGATCTAAAAAATAATATTCCAAGGCGCCAAGTAGACAGCGCTTCTTTGCGCCTGATGTCTGCGGAGTATTGTTGATAAATAACAATTTAACCTGCGGATTTTTTAGCTGATTTTTTATGTCATCCAAAAGGTAGGAAAGGGTAAAAATTTTATCATTATTTGACGCCTGGAATATCGCACTACTTCCGGAGACTCCCTCATCTGCCTCGATTGAAAAGATGTAAGATTTTTGGTAAATCTTTTTATCCAAATAATTTACAGCCGGATAGAAGTCGTTATTCAGGTAGGAAATCATCATTATCCCATCATCTTTTTCTGGGGCGTAAATTTGCGAATAATAAGTGACAAGTTTTGATAATTTATTGGGAGGGGTGATTTGATTCTCTGGCGTTAAAACAGCAACAATTCCAGACAGGTAGGAGTAAAGTAGGCAAGAGGTTGAAGCGATGATAACAAAGACGGAAAGCGAAGAAAGAAATGTAGAAAATTTCGAGTTAATTTTTTTCTCAAACAGGAATAAAATAATGAATAAAGTTGAGAGATTTACTGCGATATAAACCCATGCACCAGCATTTTTAAAAGTTAAAATTATAGCACAAATAACCGCAAAATAAGTACCCAAAAATAATGAAATATTTTTTGCCGAAAAATATTTTCTACGTTGATTTTGGTCTAATTTTTTAAATAAAAAAATTGGATAAATAAGCGCCAGCGGTTTCCAAGATTCGATGAATCCTCCAAGTCCAAAAATTGAAGTTGGTAACATTTCCAAGTCAAAAGCTGGAATAAAAATCAGCGTCGTAATGATGAATTTATTCTCAGAAAACAGAATTTGTTTTGATGTAAAAGCGTCGAATAAAAACTTTAGAAAACAGATTGTTGTGACGGCATAAAAAATTGCCACCTGATCAATAGTGAGAATGTTCTCAAGAATTAATAGAAGTGAGGCTGAAAGAAAAAACAGAGCTAAAACTTTGTCATTAGCAGAAAGTTTTAGTCGCGAAAAAATCAAAAAAATAAAGGAAAAAATAGTCACTCTTGCTGCGAGATGCCTGTAGGAATTTTCTAGAAAAACCTTAACGCCACCGTAGTAAATACTTGACCACATCGGCACCATGAATTCAAAAAATTCTGGCGTAAATTTTACCGTCAGGAACAGGTAGAGAGCTCCCACCAAACACATCACCAACTTGTCTAGACCGAATCTGATTGAAGATGCCGAACTATTTTTATCCGCATTAATCAGATTTGGTATTGGGGTTCCCCGCGAATGCGGGGCGCGACTCGTTTCGCGTAAAAAATTTAAAATACACCAATTCAGCTTCTTGAAACTGAATGGGTGTATTTCCCAAAAAAACTTCAGAGATTTTTTTTGCCAAAACCTGTGCAGCTCAATGAAAATAATCAGCACTAAATAATGCGGCTTAATGCAGGGCATCAACCCCATCAGCAACCCGCGGCAGGTTAAATCTTTTTTCGTGAACTCGTTTTTTCTTTCGAAAGAATAGGCGATGTAGGGGTAAAGTGCGATCAGCAATAGGCTGGTTTTAGTGCCAAACTCAGCAATTTTGATTGCCTCTGGGCGCAGAAAAAAACCTAAGAAATATCCAATGATGATGAGGTTGTAATGGGCTTTATTTTCGTAAATCGTGCTATCCCGAAGAATCTTTGCCGACCAAAAAATTGAGGAGAGCGCCAGGAGATTAATGATGATTTCTGACAGTATAATTGGACTTATGTGGATAGCTTCCGACAGTTGGTATTGCAGGGCGTAGAAGTAGAAATTGATCGGAAAATTACTCTCAAAAAAATCATAGTAATACCTTCCGCCGCCAGCTATTTTTTTACCCAGAACAAGGTAGATTCCGGTGTCAGCGCCGATATCCATCATCGAGCGCAAAAAAATGCTCAGCAGAAAAATTGCTGCGCACAAAAGCGGTAAAAAAAAATTGCTTCTGAAGAGGTTTTTAACTTGATTTTCTAATGTAGACTTCAACATCACGCTCAATAATTGCAGGTCTTCCAACCCATTTAATATTATTCCCTTCGTCAAAAAATTTCACTTCCTCATCCAAGATTTTTCGATCAATAATCCGGTTCAAAAAAACATAATTTTTTTGGAAAATTTTTTTAAATTCCGGATCGCGGGAAAAAATTTCTAACCATCCCATCTCACACCAATCATTTCTTTCCACAAAAACCAATTTGGCTTTTTCGCCCTCTAATTGCCGCTTCAGAAGAAAAAGTATGTGCTGCGAACTTTCAGATTTTTTATCTGCAAAAAATGAAAATTGTAAATTCGGCAACTTATTTTCTTTCCCCATGTAAGTGATTGCTGGGTAGGTGTCAGGAATCCATTTCGCAATCACAACAACATTTTCGCCTACATCGCTGTGGAGCTTAGCCGTTTTTATCATCTCACTATTGACGTGATTTGGAGATTTGTATTTGAAAGCTTCGTAATTGGTTTCGAGATTAAAAATTACCGCCAGATGTTGCCCAAAAAAATAAGAGAGAACCGCGAAAACAGCGCAGGCAGAAAGTCGCGAAAGTTTTTTTGAGCAGGTAAATTCTTCGTGTTTTTTTTGGTAAAAATAAATCAGTAACACAAAAATTACTGTCGACAATACCCATCCCAATTCCCACGTCTGCTTACTGAATTGCAAAGACAAAGATAGTGCTGCGACAAGTAAGAATCCCGCCCAGGAACTCACATCTCTCGGCAAAAAAATACAGTTCAAAAAACTACCACTCACAGCATCTTGATTACGATATTTCTTCGACAGAAACAAAGCGAATATCCACCAGAAGACGCTTAGGTTGAGTAAGATATCGAAAAAACTTCTCTGATCAAATTGAGGTATTAATAGAATGAAGAACAGCCAAATCCCGTCTCTTTTCCAATCAATCGAATTACTTCTAATTAAGGTCAGAATAGTCAGAGTTAAAAGCGGCAGAGACGCAGAATAAAAAATAAATCTTTGGTCATACCCACCAATCATCTCCGACAAAATAATTGATCCCGAAGCAAAAGAGAGTATGGCAAATTGCCGCAAGAATAAATATCTCCGCAACAAAAAAAGATTCAGAAGGCTGAAAATAAAAATTGGAAAAACATCGCGATGCAGCATCAAAAATATTTGCCCACCGCCCTTGGCGTAATCACTGTAAAGCGGCACTATTTTGGTTAAATATTCTGGAAAAAATTTAGCGATGACGAGTAGGTAGGTGGCAAGCAGTGAAGCAGTGATGTAATTCCTTCGGCAAAAACCGGCTCTTAGTGATTTTTTTTCGATTAGTTTTTTTACTTCGAAAACAATCGCCAACATTCCGTATTGCGGCTTGAGGCAGAAAAATAGCGCCGCGAGTGTTCCAATTAAAATCTGATCACGATTTTTTAGCTCTGATTCTTTGAGTAAATGGCAGGAAATGTAGGGAAAGACTAAGGCTAAAAAGTAAGTAGATTTAGTGCCGAATTCATTGAACTGCAAAGTGAAAACACGGAGGAAAAAACCGCAGGCAAAACTTAGGATTATTAAATTAAAAACCGTGCGATCCTTAGAAATTTCTGATCTCGATAAAATTCTTGCTGAGAAATAAATCGAAAAAATTCCGATTAAATTAGTAAAAATTTCTAAAGAAATAATCGGACTGATGGCAAAAAATTTTGCTAAAAAAATTGGAATCGTCGTGAGAAGAAGACTAGGCGGAAGATTAAATTCTAGAAAATCGTAGCAATATTTCCCGCCATTCATCAGTTTTTTTGCCATCTCTAAATAGGCGGCAGAATCATGCCCGATATCCCTGCTAGACCTAACTGAAACACTAATTGCAAGAATCGTCAAACAGCCAAAAAAAGCACAGCTTTTTGCGGAAAAAACTCGTCCAAAAAAACTCACCACAATCACTAATTTCTTGAGTAAAAAATCTTCGATTTTTTTTCCCAGAATCAACCTTCTCTCTTCGATATTTTTTGAAATTTCTAGCGTGTCGAATTTTGGCATTGCTAAGTAACTATAGATTTTAAAACTCCCCACTCCAAATTAAGGTTTTTTAACCTCAATTTGGAGTGAATATGAAAAACTGTAAACATTGTAACAGTCAGAACTTGGTAATGAATGGAGTCGTTGCCGGCAAGCAACGATATCAATGCAAAGACTGCAAAAGAACCTGTCGCTTCGGTGACAAACGAGTAGTCCATTCTCACGAAAAAAGAATGAAGGTAATCAAGTGT
>CANMEW010000092.1 GCA_947496905.1 Rickettsiales bacterium
TAGCGCTTCCAGAATGTTGAAGATTTTGGTTAACCGTAACCAAGCCACCGATTGCTGTTTGAGTAACTGCCCCTGCCCCACTTCCTCCAACTATTTGAGAAGAGTCATGGCCAGAGAAGTTATTTAGAATCTGACCGGATTGATTAACATTGTAGTCAGTGAAGGTATTGTGACTCATGCCGCTAGAGTTAGGAGCAGCGATGTTTATTTGATCGATTCCAGAAGCGGTTTTTGTGACTTGGGTGTTTGTTGCGCCATCGGGAGTAATTGGCAGAACCTGTGCAGTAGCAGTAGAGACAAAAAGTAATTGCTCGAATAGCAGGGAGAAGATGGCGAGATGGACGAGGAGGTTTTGGAGGAGGTGAGAGATTTTGAGTGGTAGGAGCCTGAGTGGTAGGAGCCTGAGTGGTAGGAGTCTGAGTGGTAGGAGTCTGAGTGGTAGGAGTCTGAGTGGTAGGAGTCTGAGTGGTAGGAGCCTAAAAATCCGCACTAGATCTCGCTGTACTGCTGAGAATTTTATTGGCTGTAAGAGCCTGAGAAGCTCCAAAAACTTGGGTAACATCAGATGGGTTTGGGTTTGAATTAATCAGCAGTGACTGGTGAGGTCTAATGCTGATGGAGATGGAATGCTGATGGAGATGTTGGCATAAAATCGCGATCAGGAATTTTTCTTTTGCTTGGTTGGAGCTGTCAATGTGGGAGTTAGTGAGCTAGGAATTTTTCGATTTCTAGCGCTGCCATGCAGCCACTTCCTGCCGCCGTCACCGCTTGACGGTAGATTTTATCTTGAATGTCGCCAGCGGCAAAAATGCCGAGAATGTTGGTGGAAGCGGAATTTGGTTTAGTTGTGATGTAGCCATCAGAGTCAATTTCGAGGCCGGTATTTTTAAACAAATCGGAATTTGGTTTGTGTCCGATGGCAATGAAAATTCCGTCGATTTTCATTTCGTGAAGCTCGCCAGTAACCACGTTTTTTAAGCGTGCAGCCATGACTGATTTTGGATTTTCACTTCCCAAAACCTCATCCAGAGCATGATTCCAAATCACTTCTATTTTTGAATTTTTGAACAGGCGATCTTGCAGAATTTTTTCCGCCTTGAACTTTTCGCCACGATGAATCACGTAAACTTTTTTAGCATGATTGGTTAAATAAAGAGCCTCTTCAACCGCACTATTACCACCTCCAACGACGATCACTTCTTTGTTCTTGAAAAAAAATCCGTCGCAAGTTGCGCATCCAGAAACTCCAAATCCTTGAAATTTTTTCTCCGATTCCAAGCCAAGCCATTTTGCTTGAGCTCCCGTCGCAATCACGACTGCATCGGCTTCGAAGACGTCTCCCGACTCGCCAATTAAGCGAAATGGTCGCTGCGAAAAATCAACTTGCTTGATGTGGTCATGAAAAATTTTTGTCCCGACGTGAATCGCCTGCTTCTCCATTTGCTCCATCAGCCATGGGCCTTGAATGACATCGGCAAATCCTGGGTAATTCTCAACATCAGTCGTGATTGTTAGCTGCCCACCCGGTTGCATTCCGTTAATGATGATCGGCTCAAGATTGGCTCGCGCCGCGTAAATTGCGGCAGAAAAACCTGCGGGACCAGATCCAATAATCGCTACCTTTGTTTTGTGATTTTTTGACATTGTGGGAAAATTTGTGAAGCGTCGCGACACCTTTAAATTAAAGGTGTCGCGAGCTTGAGGTAAGAAAGGAGGAGTTACTTAATTAATTTCAAAAATCGCATCAACTTCAACGGCAACTCCTCGCGGAAGTGATCCGGAGCCAACTGCTGCGCGCACATGCTTTCCAACGTCACCAATAAAAACTTCGACTACTAGATCAGAAGCGCCGTTAGCAACGGCTGAGTGGTCGGTAAAATTAGCATCAGCATTAACAAAAACGCCGAGCTTGATGCATTTGGTCACGCGGTCTAAATCGCCATCGCAAGCAGCTTTGAGCTGAGCCAAAACATTGATGGCGCAGAGTCTTGCAGCTTCTTTAGCGTCATCCACAGAAATTTGTGAACCGACTTTCCCAACGTATTTTAGCTCCCCATTCTCTAGTGGAAGCTGTCCAGAAATAAAAACCTGATTACCAGATTTTACGAATCCTAGGTAATTGGCGATTGGAGCTGCAGGAGTCGGCAAATTGATTTCGAGCAGGGTTAGTTTTAGTTCGATTTTTTTTGTCATTTGGGTGTGATTTGGGTTTGAAACTACACTCACTCTGAAGCTGTCGTGAATGAGTGTGTGGTGATGTCGCGCTACAACAGCTAGCACGATTTTAACGTAGAAAAATTACCTTCCGACAATTCCAAGTTTTTGAAACAGAGCTTGGTCGCGCTCCATTTCTGGGTTAGAAGTGGTTAGTAGTTTTTGCCGTAAAAAATTGAATTAGCCCCAGCTAGAAAGCACAGGGCTTGTGTTTGTTCGCTCATGGTCTCGCGACCAGCAGAAAGTCGAACCACGGATTTTGGCATCATGATTCTTGCAACTGCGATCGTGCGAATGAATTCGAATTGATCTAGATCTTCCACCGAATCAAGCGGCGTGCCCTTTACTTTCACCAACATGTTGATTGGCACCGACTCCGGATGCTTTGGTAGGTTAGCCAGAATGATTAACATTTTAGCGCGATCTTCACGAGTTTCTCCCATGCCGACAATGCCACCAGAGCAAACGTTTAATCCTGCTTCACGCACATTTTTTAACGTGTTTAGACGGTCTTCAAAATTCCTAGTCGAAATAATTTCTGAATAAAATTCCGGTGAAGAGTCAATATTGTGATTGTAGTAATCGAGTCCTGCATCCTTGAGCCTATTGCTTTGCAAATCGGTCAGCATGCCAAGAGTCATGCAAGTTTCGAGACCAGTTTTTTTCACCTCTCCAACAATTTCACAAATTTTTTCAACATCGCGATCGTGAAGATTTCTCCAAGCCGCCCCCATGCAAAACCTTGATGCACCTGCTTTTTTAGCATTTGTTGCGGCATCAAGAATTTTTGAGATTTCCATCAGAGATTCTTTTTCAAGACCAGTATTGTAGTGCGCTGATTGTGGACAATATTTGCAATTCTCCGGGCAAGAGCCGGTTTTAATGCTGAGGAGAGTGCTGATTTGCACTGCGTTTGGATTGTGAAATTGGCGGTGAATTTCTGCGGCTTTGAAAATTAAGTCGTTAAATGGCAGCTCGAAAATTTGTAAAATTTCTTTTGTGGAAAAGTCGTGGCGAGTATTTTGCGCGCACGAAAGAACGTCAGATTTTTGCAAAATTTCTTCTCTCATTTTTTGTGATTTTTATTTTCTACCAGTTGTGTCAAGGCCATTTAAATCAGCATCCACCATCATCCTCACCAACTCTTTGAAATTAACTTTTGGTTTCCAGCCAAGCTTTTTTTGCGCCTTTGAAGAATCGCCAATTAGCAAATCAACCTCCGCCGGACGGAAATATTTTTCACTGATTTCCACATATTTTTTCCAGTCCAAACCGACGTAACCGAAGGATTCATCAAGGAATTCTTTCACTGAATAAGTTTCTCCGGTTGCAATGACGTAGTCATCGGCCTCTTCCTGCTGAAGCATCAGCCACATGGCCTCCACGTAATCGCCGGCAAAACCCCAGTCGCGCTTAGCGTCAAGATTCCCCAAATAAAGTTTGTCCGTTTTTTTTGCCATGATGTCGGCAAGTCCACGAGTGATTTTGCGTGTAACGAAAGTTTCGCCGCGCCTTGGAGACTCATGGTTAAATAAAATTCCGCTGCAGGCAAAAATTCCGTAACTTTCGCGGTAATTTACCGTTAGCCAATGCGAGTAAAGTTTGGCACAAGCGTAGGGGCTGCGCGGATAAAATGGCGTGGTTTCCTTTTGCGGAATTTCTTGCACCTTACCAAACATTTCGCTGCTCGATGCTTGGTAAAATTTTGTTTTGATGCTCGTGTCTCGATTTGCATCCAGAACGCGACAAGTGCCCGTGGCATCAATGTCGGTAGTGTATTCGGGAACTTCAAAGCTAACCTTTACATGGCTTTGCGCGGCTAAGTTGTAAATTTCATCTGGAACGATTTTTTCCAACAGGCGCGAGATGCATGAGGCATCGGCTAAATCTCCGTAATGGAGAAAAAGTTTCTTACCGTAAATTTCTGGATTATTGTAGAGATGATCGATTCGACCAGTGTTAAAGCTGCTGGAACGCCTGATGATGCCGTGAACTTCGTAACCTTTTCCAAGCAAAAGCTCAGTTAAGTACGATCCGTCTTGTCCGGTGATTCCGGTGATTAATGCCTTCTTTGTCATGTCTATTTTACCTTAAAAAGATTGTAGCCACTCACTACAAATTTAAGAAAACCGCTCTTCTCATCCTTGCTAACGCCACCAAAATTAAAATTTATTTTCGCGAGATATTTTTCTTTTGTATTCGTCACCGCGCCATCATCAGCAACGGTTCGTGTGGTCACTGAAAATCTAACCTCTGCTTCAGTTGGAATTTTGTTGGATAAATTATCCTTTGCTTTGCTGGTGAAAGTTTTCGCCTCTTTTTTGACAAGATGCACCGAGTCTACCGTGACAATTTTTTTAGCATTTTGTCCGAATTGATGAATTGGACTGTCAGGATTGTCTTTGCTCATGATGAGCTGAAAGTTCTTGTATTCACTGGCCACGGAAACATTCCGAACGTGATTAAATTTTTTGTTCACGTCTTCGATTTCCGCCTTGCTGAAATCGTAACCTTCACGATCTTGGATGTAGGTTGTCAGTAAATATTTAACGACCGCCTCATCAACAGTGGCAATGGCCGGATCGTAATTAGCTGTTTTCTTTTTCGGCTTCAAAACAACTAAATTTGGGAAGTAACGAGTTTGATCTTTTGCCGCTACAAACACTGGAACGCGCTCCACCAGAGGGAATGCGCTTTTCACCATCTGCACCAAAAAAAACAAAACAACTGCCGCAAGTATTGCACCGAAAATTAGCAAAGTTCGATCGCAAATTGGAGTGACGTAACGGAAAAAATACCAGTCCAGCGCATCCTTGAAATAGCCTCCGCTGTCCACGGAAGACTTGATGAATCCAAAATATTCATCTGCCTGCTCATTGTCCTCTTTTTTAACTTCTTCTAACTTTTGCTCCATTCTTCTAGGCGGTGAAATCTTTAGT
>CANMEW010000093.1 GCA_947496905.1 Rickettsiales bacterium
AACTGCACCATTTTTAGCAGCGGCAGATTGCAGAAAATTTGCCTGCAACCGGATATTTTGTGCAGATGTATTTCTTTCAATTCCCTTAAAAGTTCGCTGCGGAATGTTGCCCCATAATCTTCTGACGACTATTTTTGGTAGGTCTTGCATCCAGTGCACTGTAGGTCCAGTAAAAATTACCTTTTTCACTCCCAATTTTTTTAGATGCAGCGTTATTGCGTTGAAAGTGTCGATATTTTTAAATAAATCTTGCGCAACAATCACAACATCAGGCTTAGCTTTTTTAAGCGCTTGCAACGCAAACCAATTCGACTGCTGACATGAATCTGTAGTCGACGGACCTTTGACATCCAATGTCGGCGGACAGGCGCTGGTGGCGACTTGCAGTATCTGCCAATTTGTCGGCAGATAATTTTTTAAACCATAATGCAAGTGCTGCGCATGAGAATCTCCCCAAAGAAATACCGCTTTATCGTATTTAGTATCTCTCTGAAAGCAGCTCCTATCTAATGTTGCGCGCGGAGCTGCTGTTGCTTGCTGCATTTTGAATTTTGCCATATCGTAAAAATTGCAATCATCGCGATATTTTTCATATATCCCTTGCGACACATAATACTCCATCTCCGGTGTCGCATTACTGAAATATCGCAAATAATGATTTTGCGCCGGCATCCTGAATGTCAGGCCATCTTTTTCATAACAATTATATCCAACAAAAGCCATGACGAGCATTGAGGCCATTAAAGCGATGGTCTTTGCATTGCTATGCTTGCCGTGACGAATTGGTTTTTCGATAAATTGATAAGTTATCCATGCGATAATTAGTGCGATTAGCACTGCGAAACCTCGCATCAGACTAGGCTTATCATTGCCGATTGTTTTTACAAAGAACAGCAAAGGCCAATGCCAGAGATATAGCGGAAAACTGATTAACCCAATCCAAACCAAAACTCGATTTTGCAAGATTGTTCGATTAAGCAAAGCTTGTGGTCCAGCGGCAATAATAAAAAATGCACCAAGTGTTGGAAGTAGCGCTAAAAAACCCGGAAAGTTTTTAGTGTAATCAATAATTAAAGTTCCGAGCGCAATTAATGAAATGCCCAGAATTGATGAGGCATCATGCAGTATTCTGCCATCAGTTTCCTTTTTGGATAAATTTTTTTTACGCAGAAAAAGATCGAATCGATCTCTAAAATTAGAGAAGATATTTTTTTGATAAATGGTGAGATAAGCCAGAATTGATCCGATCAGAAGTTCCCAAAAACGATTTTGCGGTAAATAAAATGCGGCGTCTTTATCGCTATAAATTGCTTTTAAGGCCAAGCTAAAAGAAACGATTGTAATGACGGCTATCAAAACGAATCGGTTAAATTTTATTTTCCACGCCAAGTATAAAAGAAGGGGCCAAACGATATAAAATTGCTCTTCTATTGCTAGAGACCAAAGGTGTAATAATGGTTTTGTGTCAGCTTAATATCCGCTTTCATTTAGCAGTGTAAAATTGGAGAAAAAATAGGCGCTGCGAAAAATATGCTCTCCAAGCTGTTTGTATTCTCCATCAAATAAAACGAACCATCCAACGACAAAACTAAAAATCAGGATTAGTAATAAAGCGGGAAATATTCGTCTAATTCGTCGCGCGTAAAATTCGACAAAACTGAAATTGCTAGAATCCAAATTATTGAAAATAATTGTGGAGATGAGAAAGCCGGAAATGACGAAAAAAATGTCTACGCCAATAAAGCCGCCCTTAACACCGGAGGCGTGAAATGCAATTACGAGCAATACAGCAATTGCCCTTAATCCATCAATATCGGCGCGATATTTTGGATGAGTTAAGTGTTTGCGCCTCAATGAAGGCTCCAATTTTTTCATGAAAGACGAGGTTTTAATTCAAATCCTAAACCGCATTGATGTCTCTGGTGATGTAAAGTTTTGCTTGAGAGCCAAGTAAAATTTCATTGTGCGCCGCGCCAGCTGGAATCATCGGGAAAACATTCTCTGATTTTTCTACCAAACAGTTGAATAGAACTGGCCCCTTGTGCAAAATCATCTCCATTATTTTCTCATCTAGCTCCTTCGGATCACTACACTCCATCCCCTTGATGCCAAAGCTCTCGGCAAGCTTTAAAAAGTCCGGCAGCGATTCCATGTAAGACTGGCTCTCGCGTTTTTCGTAAATCAGCTCCTGCCATTGACGCACCATTCCCATGTAGCGGTTGTTCAGAATGAAAATTTTTACCGGCAAGTTGTATTGCTTGATGGTAGCAAGCTCTTGCATATTCATCATGAAGGAGGCGTCGCCACTGACGCAAATTACCAAACTTTCTGGATTAGCAATTTGTGCGCCAACTGCAGCAGGCACTCCGTAGCCCATGGTTCCAAGCCCTCCTGAGGTCAGCCATTTTTTTGGTCTGTCGAAATGAAAATATTGCGCTGCCCACATTTGATGTTGACCAACGTCAGTTGAAACAAAAGGTGAGGCGTCGCGACTTAGCGAATTTAGGCGCTGCATGGCATATTCAGGCTTAATAATTTCGTCACTTTTTTCGTAAGAAAGTGAGTCGATTTTTTGCCATTTTTTGATCTGATCCCACCAAGCAGAAATTTCTTTTCTGTGATTTGAAAGCTTGCGTCGGTGCCATTCTGCAAGCAAAGCCTCAATTACTTCTGCAGCATCTCCAACTATTGGCACATCAACGCGGATGATTTTGTCGATCGAGCAATCATCGACATCGACATGAATTTTTTTTGAGTGAGGAGAGAAGCCGGAAACGCGGCCAGTCACGCGGTCATCGAAGCGTGCACCAATGTTGATCATAACGTCGCACTTATACATTGCCATGTTGGCTTCGAAGGTTCCATGCATTCCGAGCATGCCAATGAAGTGCTGGTCCGTAGCCGGAAATCCGCCAAGTCCCATCAAGGTATTTGTGATTGGGTAGCCGGTTTCGCGAACAAATTTCGTGAGCAGCTCGCTCGCTTTTTCGCCGGAGTTAATAATGCCACCACCAGTGTAAAATATTGGGCGCTCGGCTTTTGCGATGAGGTCAATTGCTGCTGCAATTTTGTCGTGATGAATGGCGGATTGATGTTTTTTGATTTGGTAGGAGGCGCGATTTATTTCGACCTTTCCCTCGTAAATCCCGTAGCTGTTTTGCACGTCTTTTGGGATGTCAATTAGGACGGGGCCAGGTCTACCGCTGCGCGCAATGTGAAAGGCTTCGTGAATGATGTAGCCCAAGTCATTCACATTTTTGACGAGGTAATTATGTTTGGTGCATGAGCGCGTTAGGCCAGTAATGTCAGCCTCTTGGAAGCCATCGGTTCCAATCACGCTTGTGGCGACTTGTCCGGAAATACAAACCAATGGAATGGAGTCGAGATAGGCGTCGGTAAGTCCGGTGATGGCATTTGTTGCGCCTGGTCCAGAAGTTACGGTGATGACGCCAACTTTTCCGGTTGATCTGGCATATCCTTCAGCTGCATGTGCAGCGGCTTGTTCGTGACGAGTTAAAATGTGACGCAGTTTATTTTGCGTAAAAAGCGCGTCGTAGAATGGAAGAATTGCTCCGCCCGGATAGCCGAAAATTGTTTCCACACCCTCATTGATGAAGGCCTTAATGATTATTTCCGCGCCAGAAAATTTGCGCTCTTGTCCTGAATTGCTCATGTGAATTTTGTGGGAGTTGTAAGTGGATGGGGGCGCGTGATTTAAAGAAGGCGAACTCTGCTAATCAAGAAAATTTGCTGACAAAAAAAACCTTCCAAAAGGCATTTTTGAAGAAATTTTTGAGAGGCTAAAAAAGCAATTTTCTGAGATTGACTATCGCTTTTCTGAGAATAGCTTTCACAAAAATTTGTAAAAAATCACGGTAAAAATTCATGCAACTTAGTATTCTCAGCTACAAAAATCCCAACTTATTGGCGGCAATTTTTGCAACTCTTATTCATGCGGGAGTCGGTTTCTACGGCATCTCATCGTCAAATCCGACCGTCTTAAATCAGCAAGTAATCCAAGTAAGTTTTGTTGCCCCGTCAACTCAAAAATATCAGAGTAAGGATCATCTCCAAAAAGAAGATTTTTTAGATCTAAGTCAAAAAAATGCTCTCAAGCTGCAGAAAAAAAATAATCAAAATACCGCGGAAATTAAATCAGAAAAGAATCTTACCGAGAAAAAAACCTCTGGCCGCGTCGATGTAAATGCCACCGCATTAAAATCTGCCGAGAGCGATCCTGTCTTTGACGCCTCTTACCTCAATAATCCAGCGCCATCTTACCCAGAAAGTGCCAAACGTCGTGGCATTCAAGGAAAAGTTTTGCTAAACGTGATTGTGAAAATCGATGGAAGTGCTGCAGCAGTGACCGTTCTAAACTCCAGCGGTTCCTCCATTTTAGATGAAGCTGCAATTGAGGCCGTTAGGGAGTGGAAATTTATTCCCGCCAATCGTTCTGGCAATGTGGTGCAAGCCAGTGTCGTTGTTCCAATCGAGTTTAAAATAATATAATTATGAACTTCGCGCACGCCATCAGCCAAGGAAATCCAGTGCTCCTAGCAGTTTTCCTGCTACTCATCTCGATGTCATTTTTGAGTTGGTACGTAATTTTTTTGAAAGGCTTCAAGCTTCGCGAAGAGTACAAGTCATACAAAAAATTTCATACGAATTACTCCAACATTAAGGATTGGCCTAAGTCAGCAGAAGCTAAGTATGACGGCTTCAAGGAGTTGGATGGAAGCGTGAATGAGTTATTTTCTGAAGTAAAAAAACTTGAAGGAATTTTGCCGCAATATGGTCACGAGGCACAAAAGGAAATTCTCGCCATGCATCTATTGCAAAAACTCGACGAAATTCGTTTTCGCCTTGATCACGGCCTCACGATTCTTGCTTCAGTGGGAAGTTCTGCGCCATTTATTGGGCTATTCGGAACCGTTTGGGGAATTTACAACGCACTCATGAATATCGCCTCTCAAGGCAGCGCCGGAATCAGTGTCGTTGCTGGCCCAATGGGAGAAGCGTTAATTGCAACTGCAGTTGGTCTTTTTGCGGCAATCCCTGCGGTTCTAGCTTACAACGCCTTTGTTCGTTTAAATCGTCTGTTAGTGCAAAATTTACGACATGTTGCTGAGCAGCT
>CANMEW010000094.1 GCA_947496905.1 Rickettsiales bacterium
TCACGATGGAATTAAAAATTCTCTCAACGAGTTTGCTGCCGTTAAAGGCTTGAAAATCAAGGATTTCGGACCGGTGTTGCGAATCGTTTTAACTTTCTCCACATCTTCCGCTGGTGGAATTTTTGACGTGATTGAGATTTTAGGAGAAGAAGAAGTGTTGGAGCGAGTTAACTCCGCTTGCATTTAGCTTTTTCGTTTTTACGTTGCCGCGCTCCTTTAAAAATTACATCTCGCGGGGTAGAGCAGCCCGGTAGCTTGTCAGGCTCATAACCTGAAGGTCGTTGGTTCAAATCCAGCCCCCGCAACCATCTCAAGTCAGGATTTCCCGCCAAATTCCCCCACCTCTCCAGCAGTTACAAATCTCACTTCATGCTGCTAAAAACTCCAAAATTTTGGACAGAAAAAAATCTAATCTCGGTCAGTCTCTTACCCCTTAGTCTCATCTATTTTTTTGGCACTTTTCTAGTCAAAATTTTTACCAAAACTGAAAAAATTTCTAAGCCCGTAATTTGCGTTGGAAACTTAATTGCCGGTGGTTCAGGCAAGACTCCAACCGCAATTGCGAATGGTAAAATTTTGCAAGAAATGTCGGTTAATTTTGCTTTCTTAAGTCGCGGTTACATGGGCGATGGTTTGGCATTTTTAATGCTAAAAAAGCATGAAAAAAATAATGTAAAAGAAGTTGGGGATGAGCCTCTACTTCTACTCGATACCGGCCCAACTTTCGTTGCCAAAAATCGTCTTTTCGGCGCGAAGCAAATCGATGTGATTAAAAATTTTGATCTGATTCTTCTTGACGACGGCATGCAAAATAGCTCGTTGCATCACGATTTAACCATTCTTGTTGTTGACGGAAAAATTGGTTTTGGAAACGAGTTTTTAATTCCAGCGGGACCAATGCGCGAGACGCTTCAAACCGGTTTAAAAAAAGCTGATTTGGTGGTTGTGATTGGTGCTGCTACAGGCGAGTTGCTGCAAAAATTGACGGGCAAAAAAATCGTCAGAGCGAAAATTATTCCGACTAATTTGCAGAAGTTTTTGGGCAAAAAATTAATCGCATTTTGCGGTCTCGCTTACCCGCAAAAGTTTTTTTCTTTTTTGAGTGATTGTGGGTTGGAGGTTTCGGACTCACTTAGCTTCGCTGACCATCATCATTACGAAATTTCGGAGCTAGAAAATCTTTGCAAAATTGCCGAAGAAAAAAATTCGACTCTAGTCACCACTAAAAAAGATTGGGTAAAATTTCCTGAATCTTTTCAGAAAAAAATTTCCTATTTGGACATCGAATTAGAGTTCGAAAATAAAGAGATCGTCATCACCTACCTCAGACAGCTGCAATTTTATTTTTTACGCCGCATGAGCGGCGCCCCGCATTCGCAGGGAACCCCAATACCGAATCAGTTCTAAAGCAGACAAAAACGGTTCGGTATCTTTCAACTAGATTCGGTATTATGACCCCAGAGCTTAAAGCCTTGCTGGACAGGGAGGCAGAAAAAAATTGGTTAAAAATTTCTGCGGAAGAAATTTCTGCAACGAATGAGGCAATCAAAAGCTTCATTTCTGAAATCGAAAATTCACAAAGCGATGAAGAGGGGGAGGATCTTCTGAATCAGAAATTTGGATCTTCAAAAAATAGTATTTTTCATTTGGCCGCAAGATTTGGCGACGAAGAAAATATGCGGCGCATTCTTGAGCTTGTTGGCAATGACAAATATTGCCTCGACATCACGAATGACGGCCTTTTCACACCGTTACATTTCGCTGCAAAAAATGGTCATTTGGCGGTGGTAGAAATTTTAATTGCTGCTGGTGCTGAAAAAACTCCGCAAGCTTCCGCAGAAAACCGTCGCTGGGTTCCAATTCATTACGCCGCGCAATTTGGGCATGATCATGTTGTTGAAGCTTTGATCGGAGCGGGGGTGGACAAGGAGATAAAAACTGGCTTTGGACTTACACCACTACTGATTGCTGCGGAATTTGGTCAGCTAAATGTGGTACAATTTTTACTTGCAATCGGAGCGGAAAAAAACGTCCAAACCATTGACGACAATCACCGCATGACCGCATTGCATTACGCTGCAGTCGGTAACTACAAAGATGTTGCCACTGCCCTTCTTGAAGCGGGAAGCGACTATTCGAAAGAAACTATTTTTGGATTAAATGCGCTTGAATTTGCTGCAAAAAGCAATGCCGTCGATGTGCTGTTGCTATTGATGGGATGGGGTTCTGACAAGTGGGAAAGTGCGATGAAAATTGCGCAGGAAAATAAAAGTTCGGATGCCGTCAAAAAAATCGAGTCTTACCAAAAAGCGAAAAAAAATCTTTTTGACGCGAAATGGTTAAAAAGTTTTTCTGCAGCTCTTCTTGGAATGTTAAAGCAATTCAGTCGCGACAATTTTAATGAGGTAAAAATTATTTTAGCGGAAGATGTTTCCTTCAATATTTACGGGCTTTTATCCCTTAAGTGCGAATTCGGACTCTTCAAAAAAACTAGCAAAACATTTTTGCAATTTTTGTTGGAAGGCAATCATCTGGAGCTTTCCGCAGCTGTTGGTGAGTTACAAAAAATTCTCGAAAATAAAAAATGACCTCCAAATTAATCGTAAAAAATCTCACAAAAAGTTTTGATGAAAAACATGTTTTAACTGGTATCGACTTGTCTGTTAAGCGCGGAGAATCAGTAGTTATTCTTGGTGGGTCGGGAAGTGGAAAATCAGTGCTGATTAAAATCATTGCCACACTCATCTCGCCAACTTCGGGCAGTGTTCAAGTGGATGGTGAAGAGGTTTCAAGCATTAGTGCTGCAAGGCGTGACAAGCTGATGGAAAAATTTGGATTTTTATTTCAAGGTGGCGCTTTGTTCGACTCGCTTTCGATCTGGGAAAATGTTGCTTTCCGTCTCCTCTATCACAAAAAAATGTCCAAAAAAGACGCTCGTGAAATTGCGCTTCAAAAGTTGAAAGCTGTTGGTCTCAGTGAAAAAACGGCAGATCTTTTTCCCTCAGAGCTTTCTGGCGGAATGCAAAACCGCGCATCTCTTGCGCGAGCAATGCCTCCAATCCAGAAATTATTTTCTTTGACGAGCCCACAACTGGCCTAGATCCAATCATGGCTGACGTCATTAATGAGCTCATCGTTTCTAACTCAAAACAACTTGGCGCTACCACAATTACCATCACTCACGACATGGCGTCGGCACGGAAAATCGCCGACAAAATTGCCATGCTTCACGAAGGAAAAATAATTTGGTTTGGCGACGTCAAGGACATGTATTCCTCAGGAAATGCCTACCTAGACCAGTTCATTCACGGTCGCGCAGATGGTCCAATAAATTTTTTAATTAAATAAACCCCTCCCATGATCTTCAAAAAATTTACTAAAAAACTTTCGACAACCATCGTTGGTTTTTCTCAATCAATCTTCAGCTGATCCATGTCAAAAAACCAAGTAACAACAACTGCGCAAAATTCACTAATATCAAACGCGGTAAATCAAACTTCGGTCCAACATGATTCTTTACGTGGAGTCTCGAGTTTAGAGGGGATTAATCTTGGAATAGACGATGCTTTGCAGCCACCAGTTACTGCAGAAGAGCTTGCTAGAAAAATTGATGCCGAAGGTAATAATTTAGGTTTAGGAGCGGGAAAACTTCTTAATCGAGTTGGGAGAGCAATACTTCCAACAACTGTTTCAAATGCTCTGTTTGGCAATGAGTCGGATGGTGATGAAAGAACAGCAGGAAGAAGATTAGCAATAATTCCCGGAAACATCACAGTCGGAAATAACACATTCACTTTTTCTGCAAAACGGGTGCCTGGTCAGGCGCATAATTTATACATTACTGGAGGTGGTAATGAGGTGCTGCTTCACCCGTACTACACAGTGGGTGCTCAAATATTCTCTGGTGCTCCAATATCACTTACATTACCTGATGCCAAAGTAGTAATTGTTGTTCCCTACGAAAGCCGCGGCTTGGGTAATCAAATAGGCTGGGTTCCGGCACTGTCTGCAGTTGACCTTTCTCAACCCACACCTTCCGTAATCACATCGGACTACATGCCGTTTCCTGGCATGGTTGATGTTGGTCTAACTATTGAGCGAGTAGGAGATACAACTACGTTCAGAGCCGCAACTGCTGATGGCTCTAGATCTAGAGAATTTAAAGTGAGCGATGGTGCATTTGCTGTAGTCAACCATGCGCCAATCGCCAATGGTGGAAACATCAATACTCCTCGGCTAAAGGCTTATTCACCAACAACAATTGTTGTAAATGCAGAGGAAGCTGCAAAATCATTCTCTGATCAAGACATGGTTACAGAAGGAGATTCTCTTAGTTACAGTTTAAAGCTACAAAACCCTAATGGCACTACCAGAGATCTGCCTAATGGGTTAAAAATTGATCCAGCTACTGGAGAAATAACCTCGGACAACCTAAGTAGCGCGGATATTGGCGCCTACAGCTTCCTCTTCGGCGCTACCGACAAGGGTGGATTGTCCGCCTACAAGGAGTTTACACTGACCGTTGACCGCAACATCGTTAACACAATTACCGCTGAAATTGCTGGAAAAACTGTTACCTTGGCAACGGAAGTAAAAAATGCGAATGGCGGCACGAAAGTTGTTCTAATGGATCCAAATGGCGGAGCTGTTGATGTTACCTCAGAATCAGGAAGCCAAACGGCCGTAGCTTTAAAAAGCATGGGAACCAGTGGCAAAGCATGGATCGGCGCTATTTACCAAGAAATTACCAAGAGGCTGTTGCGCGGAGCAGCAAGTGAGAATTACTTCCTTAAAGTATTTGGATACAACACAGCCTCCAAAACAATAGACTCCACTCCAGTTCAGTTCAACACGACTAACAGTCTTGTAGACCGACTGTCAGTGACCTCGGCTGATGCCGTTAGTTTTAGTAACGGACAAATTGCCATCCAAGACGGCAAGCAGACATTCACTTTTGCGGGCAATCAGTTCGTTGACGATGAGTTGTTGAAGCCGATTGTTCCAGTTACTCCACCAGTTACTCCACCAAACAACGGAACGGACACGGGCAATACAACCG
>CANMEW010000095.1 GCA_947496905.1 Rickettsiales bacterium
CCTTTGCCGGAGCTAATCGAGATTAAACCTTCTACGCTGTAATCCTTATCTTTTTTGATCTCAAAATTAGTGATGATTCTGTATCCGGGGAGTGATTCCATGAAGTCAATTGCGCGGTCAATATCGCTATTTTCTTCATCGTCGAACATCAGGGATGATGCCTTTTTATTCATCAGAATATCTGCCAAAGCGCTACGAACCTTGCTAGTAACAGTTGGAGCTGTAGGGAGGGTCGGAGAAACTTCCACAGCTTTGGCTGATTTTTCCGGTAAATTCTGCTCAGAAAAAGTGTCAGTTTTTTTTTGTGCATCTTGTCCAAACGAACTAGAGGAGAATAGAATCATCAGGGCGATGGTGCTTTTGCAGAGAATAACTTTACGGAGTTTTTGCATCTACTCCTCCACTAGCTGCATCTGCTTTTGGCGCTTCAGGTTTGCCTTCTCCAGCTTTTACCTCTGCAGGCTTTACGTCTCCAGATTTCACTTCTTCTGGTTTTTTAACAACGACATCAAGCTCTTTGTAAACATACCAAAAGAAATCGATTTTGCCCTTCACGACGCCAGACCCTTTGCCGGAGCTAATCGAGATTAAATCTTCTACGCTGTAATCCTTATCTTTTTTGATCTCAAAATTAGTGATGATTCTGTATCCGGGGAGTGATTCCATGAAGTCATTTGCGAAAGCTAGCGCTCTAACATCGCTCACCGCTTGAAAATCTAGATTTACGGTTGCGAATAAAGTATTCACCGTGCTGCGTTTCAATATTCCGTCCTTAATCACCTCTGGCAAAGTGACTTTAATTGTTGGATTAGTGATGCTGTAAGTTTCGGCAATTGAGGTGAGTTTGGCATTGATCTCGTCCATCTTAATGCCATTAGTATTTTTTTTATTGGCAGTCAGCTTGCCCCACAACTCCTTGTATTTCCTAGCCTCAACCGTTTTTCTTTCTAGCTCCGTCGCCTCATCGATAATTCTGAATGCCTCGGATTTAATTTTTTGTACTTTGCTTTCCACGCTACTTTTTTCGTAAATATTGTAACCAGCAATGCTTCCGCAGATTAAAAGCAGCACCCCAGAGGCAGAAAAATTAATGATTATTTTTTTACGTAAGTCTTGGATTTTCATGGAGCTAGCGCATCAGGGGTGGCAGCTGTTGGAGGAGCGCCAGTGCCTTTGGTGGCAATGAAGTCGACTGGCACGTCGTAATATTTTTTACCGAAGTCAATGTTGCGTGGTAGATCGGTGTATTTGATCTGATTGCTGCTAAGATTTTTTTTCACCTCGGTGACCATGGTGTCGAACTCTTTGAACAGGTCGTCGATGTCGCCGCTTTTGTTAAAAAGTTTGCCAGCAAATTTAATTTCGTAAATTGCGCCTTGAGTCGGAGCTTTGCTGTTAAAGCCGGAAAGGGAGTAAGAAAAACTGTTCAGCTTCACGTTGAAATCTTTGAGAAATTTGAGCTTGATGTAAAATTCAGTAAAATTTTCTCCGATCGATCCGAGCATTTCTTCCATTTTACCAAAATCAGAAATTCTTGCTACGTCAACAGTTTCGCCGTCTTGAATGGCTTTAGCTCCTTCCATTGCCGCATTTTTTAGCTTTGACAGTTGTTGAATGGCGGAGAATTTTTCCGTTTCTGCCGCCTCAATTAATTCACCAATTTTACCTTGAGAAAAAACCACAAGTAAGCCGATGACAAAAATCATCACCACTAAAAATAAATTCAGGTAGTAGGAGCCTTGCAGGATGAGAAAAAATTTGTCCAAAGCGGCAATTTTTGATGTGGTAAATTTTAGAATTTTTTTCTCTTTCGCGAAAACTTTAGAGATTAGTAAATCGCAAAAATTGCTGTTTTGTGGCAAAAGTTTGCTGTAGCCAATTTCTGATGCGACCTTGTAGGGAGTGTAGTTAATGAAGTTAAGCTCAACATTGCTGATGCCTTTAATCTTCTCCAATACTTCGCTTTGGAATATGTTGATGAAGTCTAGCTCGGCAATTGCTAAGTCTGGAAAAAGGCGTTTTAAATATTCGAAAGTGCTGTAGATGTCCTGCTCGTATTTTTCTAAAAAGTCTGCTTGCTCAAAGTCGTAGGTAACAACACGGGTAAAAACAATTCCTTGGTCTGAGAATACGATTTGCCTGATTCCGCTCACCTTATTTTGCATGATGAGACAGTAGAGATCGTTTCTTTTGTCTTTAATTTTTGACTGTGTTTTGAGGTTATTTTTAAGCAGCTTGTAAAGACCGAAAGTCTCGACTGGTAGCATGTAGATGCCCGCCAAGCGGTTGGGCATTTCGAGTAAAAATTCAAGCCACTTGTTAATTACTTCAGAATTTGATGATGAAACAAAAAGACATTCCCATCTGTTGCTCACTTGCTTTGCGCCAGATTTTTTTTGATTAAGAATAATGTAATTCTTCATGCTTTCCTTGTCGCCATCGCTAGCTAGGTCGCGCATGATGATGCGAGCAAGATCGCTCTTTCTGACGGAAGGATAGATTTTCTTTTTGTAGCTTTGGTCTACAGTGTCTAGAAGCACGTAGATTGGCACTGTTTTGTTTTTAGTAAAAAGGCCTTTTAGTTCTACTTTTGCAGCATCATTCAGTTCATCTAAAAAAATTTTATTTTTGATTTCAGCCTTCTCGTGAAGAGCTACAACCGCGCCGTAATTTCCTATTGTGACTACAATATTTTTGTCAGAAAACATTTGTTTTTGCGGTTAAACTTAAATTTAAATTTCATTTACAATGATCCTTGGAATTGGAACTGACTTAACTTCGGTAGCAAGAATTGAGAGGCTTCTGGCAAAGTTCAAAGGGAAATTTGCTGAAAAAATTTTTACTCAAAATGAAATTTTAAAAGCAGAGAAACTTGTTGTTAGCGGATCATTTTACGCCAAAAGATTCGCTGCAAAAGAAGCTTTCTCTAAAGCCTTAGGCCTTGGAATTGGTAGGGGAATTAATTTTCAGGATATCGAAATAGAAAATGACGATCTCGGAAAGCCGAGAATAAAAATTCTAAATGGCAAAGAGGCTTTCTTAAAAAAGCATTTTGACTGCCAAGACTTGGCAATCCATCTCTCATTATCTGATGAAAATTCTCTAGCCAGCGCCTTCGTAATAATCGAAAAAATTTCATGAAAAAAATAATCGTCATTGGCGCTGGAGCTTGGGGCACAACCATTGCCAATCTAATCGCTAAAAATTCTTACCAAGTTTTTTTAAGCGCTAATCGCCAAGAAGTGGTGGATGAGATTAACCATAAAAACAGCAATCAAAGGTTTTTGCCAAACATCAAATTAAGCCCTAAAATCAAGGCTGTAGGAAGTTTTGAAGAGGAAATAAAATCAGCAGATTTCGTTTTCATTGTAACGCCAAGCGAAAGTGCGACGCAAATTTTTAAAAAAATTTCTCAGCTCAAAATAGGTAAAAATTGTAAATTTATTCTCTGCTCAAAAGGCATTGAACAACAGTCTCTGAAGCTTCTGAGTGACGCTTTTGAAAAAATTACTAAAATAAAAAAATACGCGGTTTTGTCGGGACCAAATTTCGCAATCGAAGTTGCGAACCAGTCTCCGACCATCACCAGCGTGGCGTCGAAAAATAAAAAATTAGCGAGCGAAGTGAGTGCGCTTTTGAATAATGACCATTTTCGGGCGCATTATTTTAAGGATCCGCGTACTGCAGAAATTTGCGGAATTGTAAAAAACATCATCGCCATTGGTTGTGGAATACTTGATGGACTTGATTTGGGAGTTAATGCTAAAGCTGCGTTGGTAATGAAGGGAATCGGAGAAATTCAGTTATTGTGCAAAAAATTTAAAGCCTCTGAAGATATCTCAAATGCCGCAGGATTCGGCGATATTTTTCTCACCTGCTCTTCAGAAAAATCTCGCAACAACTCACTTGGTAGGTCAATTTCTGAAGGAAAAACTTACGCTGAAATTTTGGTAAAAACTGGGAAAACTTACGAAGGGGCATCTTCGGCAAAAGCAATCGCAGCAATCGCCAAAAAGCTAAAATTGAAACTAGACTTGTGCGTGGGGGTAAATGAGATTCTCAGTCGCAAGCACTCACCAAAGCAAATCAAAGCTAAAATCAGTCAAATTATTCTTTCTTAGAACCATGCGTTTGCACGGACCATCCTAAAAAATTAAAATAAAATAATTTATGTTCAGACTTACAGGAAAAAATGCGTTAGTAACTGGTGCAACTGGTGGAATCGGATCTGCGATTGCCAAGGCTTTGGCGAAGCAAGGTGCGAAGTTGGTTTTGTCTTCAACTAAAGAGGAAAAGCTTCAAGAATTAGCGAATGAAATTGGCGGTGATGTGAAATATGTCGCTTGCAATCTAGCTGATGCTGTTGCGGTTGAAGCTTTGTTTGACAAGGCTGAAGAGCTTGTTGGTCAAATTGATATTTTAGTCTGCAATGCTGGCATCACTAAGGATAATCTAATTTTGCGCATGAAGAACGAAGATTTCAGCCACGTGATTGACGTCAATCTGCAGTCAACTTTTATCCTCAACAAAAACGCCATCAAAAAAATGATGCGTCGAAAATATGGTCGCATCATCAACATTGCTTCAGTTGTTGGAGTCACTGGCAATGCTGGTCAATGCAATTATGTCGCTTCAAAAGCTGGGATGATTGGAATGTCAAAATCATTGGCGCAAGAAGTCGCAACTCGCGGCATCACCATTAATTGCGTTGCTCCGGGCTTTATTCAAAGCCCAATGACGGATGTTCTAAATGATCAGCAAAGAGATGGCATCCTAATAAAAATTCCTGCGGGGAAAATGGGAGAAGCATCAGACATCGCGAAAGGCGTGGCCTTTTTAGCCAGTGAAGACGCCGCTTACATCACCGGTCACACATTGCACATCAATGGCGGTATGTTCATGAGTTAGGGAACCTCTGAAAAACCATCTTTTCCGGAAATTTTGTCGTTACCAAATTTTTTCGCGAGCACGTACATCAAGGTACGCTTTCCTGCTCAAAAATTTGTTGCCTAAAAATTTCTCGAAAAATCCAGGTTTTTCA
>CANMEW010000096.1 GCA_947496905.1 Rickettsiales bacterium
TGGTTGAATTATCTCCCACTGAGAGTCTTTGATTACAAACCTTGCCATAAATACCTCCTGTAAAATTGGACAGGAACCAAGTATTTAGTGGTTTGGAATGGTCAATGAATTTAAAGACACGCTCTAGAAATTACTCAAAAAAATCTAATTTTTAGAGGCGCCCTTAAGTGCCTCACTCAAACTTCCGAAAATCTCTCTTTTAACTTCATCATTTCAACGCAGGCATTTGCTGCAAAGCCACCCTTGTCCTTTTGTTTTGGATCAGCGCGTACAATGGCTTGAGCCTCATTTTCAACAGTTAGAATTCCGTAACCAATTGGCAGTCGGTATTTCATTGCTAACTTACTCAAACCGCGCGCACTCTCAGCGCACACATAGTCATAGTGAGTAGTCTCTCCTCGAATTACGCATCCTAAAGCAACGTAACCGTCATATTTTTTGTCACTCACCACAAAGGCGATTGCGGCAGGAATTTCAAATGCTCCGGGCACTGTCACCACTTCAAATTCGAATCCTAAATCAGTAATTTTTTGCACCGCTCCAGCGAGTAAGAGTTCAGAAATTTGTTTGTAAAAGCTTGCCTGAACTATTAAAATTTTTTTCATTTTACTCCCCTTCGATGGTTAATATTTTTAACTTATTTTTATTTTTATTTGCGCTGTGGATATTATTCATGACCGTTGCTGGCAAGGCTTCGTGGCTTTATGTTTTTTTTGGAATATTATCTGCAGGCCTTGTCAGCATCGCTTCTTTTCGCTTAAAATTAATCGAAGAAAAAAGTGAATTACTTTACTTGAGCTTCGGTTTCTACTCCCATTTTTTTAAACTTTTTGTGAAGAATTTTTTGAGCTCAATCAAGCTCGTCATCAGCCTCGCCATCAGCAATAAAGCGCTTCACCCAATAGTTCGAAACGTAAAATTCAGTCAAAAAAATAAGTTCAATCCCGCCCTCTTAATGGCAAGTTTTAACATGACGACCGGTCTTTTTTGCATTGGCCTGAAAGACCAAGAGATGTTGATCTACGCGATTGGAGACGATTATTTCAAAAAATTTGATCTGCAAAAAATATGCTCAAGTTTGAGCAATGTAAATGACGACAACTTAGTTTAGAGATGAGTGAAATTGAACAAAAAATTAACGATTTAAAAGCGGAAATAGCCAAGCATGACAATGCTTACCACAGTTTAGATGCGCCAATAATCTCCGATGCAAAATATGACGAATTACGAAAAAAATTAGAGGAATATCAAAAAAATTTTCCTGAATTTTTTGGTGAAGAAAAAGCGCAAGTTGGTGGAAAAGTTTTGGAAGTTTTTTCTAAAATAACTCACGCCAAACCAATGCTGTCGCTAGCCAATGGCTTCACAAAAGAAGATATTCAGGATTTTACCGACCGCGTTAATCGCTTCCTTGGTTTAGAAAAAAAAGAGGTCGCCATCGAATTATTCTGCGAAACAAAAATTGACGGATTGTCCTTTTCTGCTCGTTACGAAAATGGAAAATTAGTTTACGCAGCAACGCGTGGAGATGGATTCGAAGGGGAAAATGTCACCGAAAATATCAAAACAATTCACGATTTTCCGCAGCAATTACTAACCGCAAATCCACCAAAAAATTTTGAAATTCGCGGCGAAGTTTACATGGGAAAAGGTGACTTTGAATCTCTCAATGTCAGACAAGAAGAATCTGGTACAAAAATTTTTGCTAATCCTCGCAACGCTGCTGCTGGCTCACTCCGTCAACTCGACTCATCAATCACCGCCTCACGCAAATTAAGTTATTTTGCTTATTCTCTGGGTGAAACTTCCGACAATTTTATCTGTAACTCGCAAGCAGAATTGCACAAAAAATTGCATTCATTCGGATTTAAAACTGAGCCGAATTCTAAGCTTTGTCACAGCGTTGATGAAGCCCTAACCCTGCATGAAAAAATTGGCGATCTGCGCTACCAGCTAGATTATGACATTGATGGTATGGTCTACAAAGTTAATGACTTCGCGCTGCAAGAGCGTCTCGGCTTCGTTGCTCGCAGTCCGCGTTTTGCAATCGCCCATAAATTTCCGGCAGAAAAGGCAAAAACCGAAATTGAAAATATTGTCATTCAAATTGGTCGCACTGGTGCACTCACGCCTGTCGCACTTTTAAAGCCAGTCAATATTGGCGGCGTTGTGGTGTCGCGTGCCACCCTTCACAATCAGGACGAAATAACGCGCAAAGATATTCGCATTGGAGACGTGGTACTGATTCAGCGCGCTGGTGACGTGATTCCGCAAGTGCTACAAGTTGATTTGTCGAAAAGAAAACCGGAGGCGACCACTTTTATTTTTCCAAAAAATTGCCCAATTTGCGGCTCTGAGATTGTGAAGACAGATGATGATGTAGTACTGCGATGCTTAGGCGGATTATCCTGCGATTCTCAGCTAAAAGAGACTCTCAAGCATTTCGTTTCTAAAGATGCCTTTGACATTGTAGGTCTTGGGAAAAAGCAAATTGAGAATTTTTTTACTGAGGGGCGAATCAGAAGTTTTGCCGACATTTTTCAATTGGAGGAGAGGGAAAAAATTGCCGAGAATCCCCTGTCTAAAAAATTGGGATGGGGCGAGAAATCCACAGAGAATTTATTTTTTTCAATCAATCAAAAACGCAAAATTCCGCTAGAAAAATTCATCTACGCCATCGGAATTAGACATGTCGGAGAAACTACCTCGAAGCTTCTGGCTCAACATTTTATCTCCTACCCGAATTTCAAAAAAGCGATGCTAAATTCAAGTAATCAAGATCAGCAAGAATTTATCGCACTTGACGGAATTGGTGAAAAAATGGCGCAGGCAATTTTGGATTATTTTCGCGATGAGCGGAATTTAAAAATGATGCTAGACCTAGAAAATGAGCTGCAAATTGAAGACTCGAAACCAAAAAATTCTGACTCGGCACTAGCGGGAAAATCCGTCATTTTCACCGGAACTCTGGAGCGCATGACGCGCGCTGAGGCTAAGAAAAAAGCTGAGGATTTGGGAATGAAGGTTGTGGGATCGGTTTCTAGTAAAACCGATTTCGTCGTTGCGGGCGCTGAGGCAGGATCAAAATTAAAAAAAGCTCAAGAGCTGGGACTAAAAATTTTAGATGAGGAGGGTTGGTTAGAATTACTTAAAACCAACATGGATGGCGGCGGCACCAAAGCTTAAATTTTGGTAACTCACATTTTGGAATCCCGCCAGTTCGATCATTTTTTTGAACTCATTTTGCGACGGGAATTTGCGAATACTTTCGACCAAATATTGGTAAGAAGCGCGGTCTTTTAGAATGATCTCACCAATTTTTGGAATCACTTTGAAGGAATAGGCATCGTAAATTTTTTGCAGGAAATAGTCATTCACCTTGGAAAATTCTAAGCAGATAAACTTCCCGCCCGGTTTCAAAACCCTGTAGGCCTCCGCTAGTGCCAAATCGATGTTGGTGAAGTTTCTGATCCCGAAAGCAATTGTAAAAAAATCGAAAGATTCACTTTCAAAACAAAGCTTTTCACCGTCGCAACAAGTGAATTTTAAGTTAAAAAATAAATTCAAATCGATCGCGCGCGCCTTACCCACATCAAGCATTTCCTGATTAATATCGACCACCTCAATTGCACATTTAACGTTTTTTTCCTGCGCTTTTTTTGCGATGCGAAAAGCGATGTCCCCAGTTCCACCAGCTAAATCAATGATTCCGTAATTCTTCTGATGATCAGAAAAATTTATTTCTTCGATCATTTTATTCTTCCACAACCTGTGAATACCGGCGCTCATCAGGTCGTTCATCAGGTCGTATTTTTTTGCCACGCCGGAAAAAATTTCCTTCACGAGGTTGGATTTCTCTTCGCGATCAACCTGCTTAAATCCGAAATGCGTTTTCTCGTATTTCATGTTAAAGACTTCCGATTTTGATTTTTATTTGCCTGAAAAATTGATTGCTCAAACGCCATTTTTTCCGCGAGAAAAAACCAGAATGTTGACGTGGCAAGACGGTCAAATACTTGATTCTCAAGTTGGTAAGCTCGTTGATTTTTTGCAGGAGGGTGACGTTCTGGTACTCAACGATGCACGCGTGATTAAGGCGAAATTATCGGCAAAAATTTTACGAAATTCCGTGCGACTCTATCTCAATTTAGATCAAAAAATTGGTGATCTGTGGCAGGCCTTGTGCCATCCGGCAAAAAAAGTAAAAGTTGGTGACGAACTAGAAATTGCTTCAGATTTTTTTGCAGAAGTAGTTGGTAGAGCTGACGATGGTTTCATCTCAATTAGGTTCGGATATTCCGACGAAGAACTCTTCGCGAAGCTTGAAAAATATGGCTCCGTCCCACTTCCACCCTACATCAAGCGCGACAAAAAAAATTCCGAAGATCAAAAAAATTACCAAACAATTTACGCTGCAAATGGCGTTGCCGCTGCCGCTCCAACGGCCGGACTCCATTTTAGCGAAGAAATTTTTTCTGCACTTGAGGCAAAGAAAATCCAAAAAACTTTTGTAACTTTGAATGTTGGTGCGGGCACATTTCTGCCAGTTCGCGGCGATTTTCTAACGGATCACAAAATGCATTCAGAATTTTTTTGCCTCTCACAAGAGTCGGCAAAAATTATTAATTCCGCCAAGGCTGCTGGTAAAAAAATTGTTGCCGTTGGCACAACTTCATTGCGGGTTTTGGAATCTGCAGTCTCTGATGATGGGCTTGTAAAGGCGATGTCAAGCAGAACAGAAATTTTTATTTACCCACCTTACAAATTCAAAATCGTTGATGTTTTGATAACAAATTTTCACCTACCGAGATCAACTTTATTCATGCTAGTTTGCGCTTTTGTTGGCAGAGAAAATGCTTTCAAACTTTACAACCACGCCATCTCGCAAAATTACCGCTTTTATTCATACGGAGACGTTACCTTGCTAAAGAACCTCTAAAAAATCTAGAGCGTGTCTTTAAATTTTTTGCCTCAGACCGCGAGCTATTTTGGCCAGATGACGAGGTAAAATTTTCTCCAGATAC
>CANMEW010000097.1 GCA_947496905.1 Rickettsiales bacterium
TTACTAAAATTATTTGCCAGAAAATGAGGGACCACCACTCGATTTCTGGTAAAAAAATAGTAGTAGAAAGTCTTGTAGAAGCAAGGGGGATGTGGGGTGAGGAGGTATTTCAGGATGGACTAATTAGAGCGTGTCTTTAAATTTTTTGCCTCATCTACTCGCAAGTTTATTGGTTTTAAAAAGAGCGAGTTGCAATCGCTTCGCTCTTGTCGCGGCTCTTTTGGCGCATCTGACTTCGGTAAAATTGTTCCAGATAACTACGCTTCTGGAGAAAATTTTACCTCGTCATCTGGGCAAAATAGCTCGCGATCTGAGGCAAAAAATTTAAAGACACGCTCTAGAAGAATAGAAGATTCTTAGTCACATTCCAAAGCGCTCTGAGCTTGCTGTTGATGGCTTCATGATTACGGATGTAATCGCGCACGAGTAAGTCGACATGGGCTTGCTTAGCGAAATAGAGGCAGATTATTGCCAGAAACATGAGCGAAAAATAATTCGCCAAGGAGTCAAAAAATCCGGGGTGAATAGTTGCCTCGGACATTTTTACATTTTCCACTTTTTTGATACGCGCTTTAGTTCTCGGGTGAGTAGAGAAAAGCGTAAAATACCCGCCCTCCCCAAGCATCGACAATGCCAATGCCATATTTTGCCCACCAAAAGCTCTAGCCGACTGACGATCGCAGCGGAACTCAATTGAACGAGAAATAAAGCGACGCAGCAATTCGTAAATATTGTAGACCACGAAGCGATTAAAGGCGGTGACGATGAAATTAATGATTGAATGGGCGTCAGACACAATACGCGCCCAAAACCTTCCGCCGTAAGGCATCATGCTCATGATTCTAGTGCCAAAACTAAAAATTACGTACAGCACATTGGAAACGAGGTTGGTGATTTTTTGATTGGTGATGATGAGAAAAGTTGGCAAAAAATCTTTATTGATGAGGTGAGACATCTCGTGACCAACGATGCTTCTTAGAGCGTATAAAAACTTTTTTGGATCACGACACTCAACCAAGTAGTGATTGATCAATCCACGCGTTAGAATAACGGATTTAGTGCCCAAACTACTCACTGCAAAAGCGTTGATTTCGTCAGAATTTTTGATGTAGAGCCTCACCCTTTTCTCATTAAACTTCTTCTTAACTTGATCAAAAAGTTCGGTTAAAAAATCGTAATCCTTAACTTTTTCGTAGCGCACGCATCCTTTGAGTGATGCCCTTACCGAGAATCCAAAAATAAAATCTAGCGCCAAATAGATCAGCATTAAGAAGCTAACCGAGAATAGCAGCGATGAGAAAGCGAATGTGAGTTTTTGGTAAGTGCCATAATTCATGCTGATGACGCTGTTCTGAAAATGAACAAAGGGAATTGCTGCGGCAACTAGGGGGGAGAGGAGTAAGACGATGTTAAAAATTGTGACGATGTAGACTAGGACGAGACTGAATGGCTTGGAGAACATTGGCGATTTCTAAAAATTTTAAAAATGATTTTTACAACAGAGAGCAGCGGTTTGTAGATGGTAAAAACTTTTTTCTTCCCATCGAGTAGAGTTAAATTTTCTCCTAGGCTAGAAATTGTATGTAGGCCATGCGGATAGGCACCAAGCTGATTTGCAAAGATTTCAATCTCCTCACTTTCATCATATTTTTCTTTCGTAAGCGTCAAGATTCGGTTAATTACGATTGATCCGCCGTAGGTTTTACTGCAATTCTGAGATGGTCGAAACAAAGCGCCTTCGTGAGAGAAAATTTCCCCAGCCGAACGTGATGAAGATAAATTTATTTTCACCGGATTCTGCACATGCATTTGCCATCCGCTGAATAAATTATCACTGAATGCCAGATGTAAATTACCATCACCTTGGTCATTTTTTGTGAAGAAAATCCACCATTTTCCATCATGCTTTACAATTGATGGATCAACGATTTCTACGCCTTCGAATAAATCGCAGACTATCTCCAAGCCGCCATCATCACTGATTTTGTAAAGAGTTAGTTTTTTTACCTTGTAGCTCTCAACCAAGGCAAATTTTTGATTTTCGTCGTAAAAAATGTAGGGATAGGAGAGGTGATGAGCTTGGTTCAGAATTTCTTTCTCGGAGAAAATTTGTAAATTTTCATCAAGCCTGATGCTGGCAATTTTCCCTTTTCGTGACCAGTAGCTGTATTCCTCAAAGAAGATATTTTTTTCACCATTTTTACTAATGAATCCGAATGGATCCGCACGAAATGTTTGAAATTTTGGACATGACAGCCACTCAATTTTTTGGTTAGGAAGCTGCAAAAATTTTGAAATATTGCACCTAGCAATTCCAACATTCCAAATCTCGGTGTAGAAAATTTTTTCGAGGATTTTTTTACAAAAATTGCCAATTTTTACGCGCGCAGAATTTGATCTGGTGCCACGCAAATAGGAGTGAAAAGAGCAGTAATGGTATTTTAGTCTGCGACGATATTTTTTGATGTTGATGTCAGCAGTATTTTTGTATTTTAATTTTCTGATGCGGATTTTCTCGCGATAAAAAATTAACAAAAAATTGAAGTAGATTTGATACTCGGAAACGGAGTGGAGGCTGTCAGAATATTTGAGGAAAATTTTGTAAAATGGATCGCCGGAAGCATCGTGTTTTTCCACCTTGTCAAAAAGGTCTCGCAAGATTTCTCCGTTAAAAACCATATTGTGAGCAATGCCGGAGATCTCCCTGAATTCCTTCGGTAAATTCTCCGTGGCAAGCGCTGGCAACATTTTTTTAACGTGATCGGCAACTCTTTGATCAAAGTCTTTACGCAGCACATTTTCATCTTTGCTAATATTGTAAAATGGCCGACCTTCATCATCGACCATCTTAATGCGACGAAAAAAAACAGTGTCGCTGTCCAATATCAGAACATTTGCGCTAATGTCTGGAATGATCAGTGGGGCGTAAAACTTTAAAAGCTGTTGAAAGTACCAGCCAGCTGAACCGCCGACTTGATCTCGAACTAAATCGATGGAGAAAGGGAAATTCTTCTCATCAAACCACTCCGCATTTTCAGAATAACGCTCTTTGGAAATCACGATTATCCTTCCGACGTTAACTATCTTTTTCTTAGCTGCCTCTATGCAGTATTCCAGTATCTGCAGATCCTTTTTGTGAGTTGGAATGACAACATCCACCTTTTGGTTACTTTCTAACATTTTCGGAGAATTTAGTATATTTTATCGCATAAAAAAAGCGGACATTTAGTCCGCTTTTGTAGGTTGTATGTAGGAATCAGATTACCATCTGTAATGTGCGAATGCTTTGTTTGCTTCCGCCATTTTGAACACTTCTTCTTTCTTTTTGGCTGCCCATCCTTTGTTTTCCAAAGACTCCAAAATAACCGTAGTGACTTTGTGAGACAGGTCTTTTCCTTTAATATTTTCAATCGCCATTTTAAGCCATTTCAACGCTAGCGCAGAACCACGTCTAGCCGGAACTTCCACTGGAATTTGGTAGGTTGCACCGCCAATTCTACGAGACCTTACTTCAATTTTTGGAGTCACGTTTTCTAGAGCTTCTTTAAAAATTTCGATCGGAGATTTTTTGAGTTTTTTCTCTAAATTTTCGAAAGCCTCATAAATTTCTTTTTCAACAACAGATTTTTTTCCGTCATTCATCAAGCGGTTAACAAACCTAGAAACTATTACCTCTCCATATTTAGCGTCTGGAAAAATTTTTCTGATCTTTGCTGCTCTTCTTCTCATTAGTTTGATTTATTTTAGATTTTAGACAGGTCTTTTACCCGCTTCATTAAGCGGTAAATTATTTAGGTTTTTGAGCTCCATATTTGGAGCGAGCTTGTTTACGATTTTTAACGCCTTGGGTATCTAGCGAACCTCTTACGATGTGGTAACGAACACCTGGCAAATCTTTTACACGACCACCGCGGATCGCTACGACTGAGTGCTCTTGTAGGTTGTGACCTTCGCCTGGAATGTAAGCAATAACTTCAAAGCCGTTAGTTAATTTTACGCGTGCAACTTTACGCAAAGCTGAGTTTGGTTTTTTAGGAGTTGTTGTGTAAACACGGGTACAAACACCTCTTTTTTGCGGGCAGGCTTTCATCGCCGGAACCTTGTTTTTGCTGGTTTGAATAACCCTCGGCTTTCTGATTAACTGATTAATTGTAGGCATCTTTTGAGTGATTAAAAATAGAAAAGAAGTGATGTGTGGCGGGATGTGAAAAGGGTCGCGCTTTCTACGTGCCGGAATTGCTTAGTCAATAAAAAAGTCGTAAGCCGAAACGACTTACGACTCGTCTAACTTGGCTACAAATCCTTAGCGTTACTGGCGAGATATTTTGCTACACCGGTGCTATCGGCTTTCATTCCTGGTTTTCCTTTATTCCATCCAGCTGGGCAAACTTCTCCATTTTCTTGGAAAAATTTTAACGCATCAACCATGCGAATTGCCTCATCAATGTTACGTCCGAGTGGTAAGTCATTTACTGCCTGATGCCTAAGAACCCCTTCTTGATCGATCAAAAAAGTGCCACGCAATGCTACTGCTTCACCGATTAGAACATCGTAGTCACGAGCAATACTCTTAGTTAAATCTGCAACCAATGGATATTGGATTTGACCAATTCCGCCATTGTTAACATCGGTATTTTTCCACGCTAAATGGGTGTATTTCGAATCGACCGAAACTCCGATCACTTCAGCGCCGCGATCTTTGAATTCTTTTAGACGATTGCTGAAAGCGATAATTTCTGATGGGCAAACGAAAGTGAAATCAAGCGGGTAGAAAAATAACACACCGATTTTTCCTTTGAGATGAGTGTGAAGATTAAATTTATCGTTGATTTCATTATTTGGCATAACTGCGGCAGCAGTGAAGTCCGGGGCTTTTTTTCCTACTAGAACT
>CANMEW010000098.1 GCA_947496905.1 Rickettsiales bacterium
AAAATTTCTCGACAAGAGCGAAGCGATTGCAACTCATTCGTTCAAAAAAATCTTTGAGTAAAAATCTAGGTTTTTCAGAGGTTCCCTAAGGATGACGACCAGCTGAACTGGAGCTAACGCCGTCACTGCTGCCCTTCAAAAAAAATTCCAAAAAATGTTCATCCCCCTGCGTAATCACACGACCTACTCGCTTTGCAAAGGTGCAATCAAAATTCCTGACCTCGTTGATGCGGCGCTCGCCTGCAAAATGCCGGCAATCGGAATTTCTGACAGTCAGAATCTTTTTGCCGCCTTGGAATTTTCTTCTGCCTGCAAAAAGGAGGGGATTCAGCCAATCATTGGCTGCGAAATGTTGGTAAAATTTTCCGACGCCAATCAAAAAAATCCCTCCAACGCTGACCTAGAAAAATCTCTCACCAAATTACCGCTAATTTCCTCCTCTGACGAGGGCTACAAAAACCTAATGTACCTCGTCAGTCACAGTTTCCTGCAGCGCCAGAATGGCATTTCGCCGCACATTGATTTCGATTTGTTGAAAGAAAAATCAGCAGGGTTGATTGCGCTGTCCGGTGGCGCTGAAGGCGCGCTGGGTAAGCTTTTACTTGAGGAGCAAGACAAAAAAATTTCCAGCCTCGCTGAAGAACTTTCGCGAGTTTTTCCCAAAAATTTTTACATTGAAATCTCGCGCCACCACGCGGGGGAAATCTCGCGCCACGGTAGTGACGAAGAAAAAAAACTCGAAGAAAAATTCATCGCTCTTGCTTTGCAGCACTCTCTGCCATTGGTTGCAACCAATGACGTTTATTTTCTCACGCAAGAAATGCACGAGGCGCAAGACATTCTAACTTGCGTTGGTGAGGGCAGAACTTTTCTTGAAGCTGACCGCAAAAAACTTTCACCAGAGCAGTTTTTTAAAAGTCAGGAACAGCTAGAAGCCTTGTTCGCAGACATTCCGGAGGCGATCGAAAACACGGTCAACATCGCGAAAAAATGTCACATCATGGCCTTTGAACGCCAGCCAGCTTTGCCGAAATTTAGTAATGAAGAAGGTTTTTCAGAAGAAGACGAGTTGCAAAAGCAGGCTACGGATGGTTTGAAACTAAGGCTTCGTCGTAAGTTTGAGATTGAAGCAACTGATGCGGAAGGGCAAAAGGAAATCGAGGAGGAATATTTCGCTCGACTCAATTTTGAGCTTTCTGTCATTACAAAAATGAACTTCTCCGGATATTTTTTAATCGTCTCCGACTTCATCAAATGGGCAAAAAATAACGACATTCCGGTTGGTCCGGGAAGGGGCTCTGGGGCAGGATCAATCATTGCATGGTCACTGCAAATTACTGATCTCGATCCAATCCGTTTCGGTCTGCTTTTCGAAAGATTTTTAAATCCAGATCGCGTTTCAATGCCCGATTTTGACATCGATTTTTGTCAGTCTCGCCGTGACGAGGTGATTGATTACGTGCAGCAAAAATATGGCAAAGACTACGTTGCGCAAATCATTACTTTCGGAAAATTGCAGGCGCGCGCAGTGCTCAAGGATGTTGGTCGCGTGCTGCAAATGCCCTATAACCAAGTGGACAGAATTTGCAAACTAATCCCCTTCAACGCCATCGAGGCCGTGACTCTGGAGAAGGCAATCGAGATGGACAAAGACTTGCAGCAGGCGATCAAAGACGATCCGCAAATCACCAGATTGGTCGACATTGGTTTGAAATTGGAGGGGCTGAATCGTCACGCTTCAACTCATGCGGCGGGCGTGGTTATTGGCGACAGACCACTTCACGAAATTTGCGCGCTCTACAATGACGAGGGTGGAACCATGCCAGCAGTGGGCTACTCAATGAAATATGCTGAAAGCGCTGGCTTGGTAAAGTTTGATTTTCTTGGATTAAAAACCCTCACCGCAATTTCTGAAACCGTAAAGTTAATCGAAAAAACTCGTGGTGTAAAAATCGACATTTCGAATTTGCATTTGGATGACGAGATTACCTTCAAAATGCTTGCGGCTGGTGATTCCATTGGCGCATTTCAAATTGAGTCCTCGGGAATGCGTTCGGTACTTCGTCAGATGAAGGCGGACAAAATTGAGGACATCATTGCGCTTATTTCTTTGTACCGCCCAGGTCCAATGGACAATATTCCGACCTACATTCGGCGCAAACTTGGGCAGGAGAAAATCACCTACCCACACCCACTTTTGGAAAATACTCTCAAGGAAACCTACGGCGTAATTGTTTACCAAGAGCAGGTGATGGAAATCGCGAAAGTTTTGTCAGGTTACAGTCTTGGAGCGGCAGATTTGCTACGTCGGGCGATGGGTAAGAAAATCAAAGAGGAGATGGATCAGCAGCGTGAAATTTTCGTGAGTGGGGCAATGAAAAATGGCGTCGACAAAAGGCAGGCAGCAGAAATTTTTGATTTGGTGGACAAGTTTGCCGGCTACGGTTTCAACAAGTCGCATGCCGCAGCTTACGCATTAATTTCCTACCAGACCGCTTACCTCAAAGCGCATTTTTTACCGGAGTTTCTGACTGCTTCGATCAACCTTGAAATTGACAACACCGACAAAATTAACGTCTTCCTGCAAGTTGCCAAAAGCCACGGCATTCAAGTTTTACCACCAGATCTAAACGCCAGTGAGGCTTATTTTAGTATTGAAAGCGCAGCCCCTAACCCTCTTTGAAAAAGAGGGTGGTTTGCGAAGCGTGAAGCGCTTCACAAATCGGGTGATTTTCTCGTGCAAAACTCGCAAATTTTTTTCAGCCAGCCCCGGCTTTCTTGATCTAATTTTCCTTCGAGAGTTTCAAAAATTCTGGCATGGTAATCGCGAAGCCATGTTTTTTCTGGTCGCGTGAGCATTTTGAAATCGATCAAATTACTGTCGACTGGCGCCAGAGTGAGTGTTTTGAACTGCAAAAATTTCTCGTCACATTGCTCAACTAACATCAAGCTCTCAATCCTAATTCCGTATTCGCCTTCCCTGTAAAAACCGGGCTCGTTGGACAGGATCATTCCTGGAAGAAGCTCCTGATGCACTCTCCGACTAATCCCGCAAGGTCCTTCATGAACAGACAGAAAACTGCCAACGCCATGTCCCGTGCCGTGGTCGTAATCCTTGTTTGCCTGCCAAAGATGTGACCGCGCTAAGACGTCAAGCTGTGCGCCGCTTGTGCCGACGGGAAATTTCGCACGCGCCAGAGCAATGTGTCCCTTCAAAACGCGAGTGAAATTTTCGACCATTTCAGCGCTCGGCTTTCCAATTGCGATTGTGCGCGTGACGTCGGTAGTGCCGAAGAAGTCTCCGCCGAAATATTGCCCGCCAGAGTCGATTAAGTAGAGAGAATTACCGGAGATTTTTTTGTTAGTTTTCGTAGAGGCGCGGTAGTGAATGATGGCGCCATTGCTGGCATAAGAGGAGATTGAAGCGAAGCTGGGACAGAGAAAATTCGGGTCTTCTTTTCTGAATTCCAAAAGCCGCTCCTCGGCTTTTATTTCGTCAATCTCTTCAGCATTTTCTAGCCAAAATAAAAATTTTGTCAGCGCCAGTCCATCAGCTTCGTGAGCTTTTATTGCGCCGGAAATCTCGGTTTTATTTTTGCGCGATTTTAGAATTTCGATCGGATCCTTTTTGTCGGAAATCTCAAAACTATTTTTTTTTAGTAGTTGGTAAAGCCAGTAATTAGTAGAGCTGGAGTCGATTTGAATCTTCTCTGAAGTTTTTGCCAAAGCCTCAATTCGTGATTCAAAATAATTCGGTTGGATGAATTTTATTTCTTCACCAAAAGCTCCAGCGCACCTTTTTTCGTCAGCAAATAATTCCACTTCGCCATTTTTGAATAAAATTCCGTAGGCAAGTAGAAGCGGCGTAAATTCTACATCGGCAGCCCTAGCATTCAGCATCCAACAAAGATTTTCCGGTTTGGTGATTAGTAAAGCATCAGCGCTTAAATTCTTCAAAACTTGCTGACGTTTTTCTCTCGAGCTTGCTCCCGTCAACTTCTCGGAGCAGAAATAAATTTCAGAATTTTTTGCCGCTGGGCGATTCTGCCAAAATTTTTCAACCCAATCATTCTCCGTAAAAATCAGCCCTGCTGAGTTTTTTTCTGCAATCTCAAGGCAAGTTTTTGTAAAATTTACGCTGCTTAATTTGGGATCAAGCGCGAGGCTTTTTCCTTCGCTTAGATTTTCTGCAAGCCAAGTCAGCACTGACTTCTCAGCGATATTTAAGATTTTAAATTCATCTACGCCAAATTCGACTGAATCTGAATTAAATGAAGATTTGGCGTGGGGTTCCCCACAACGTGGGGCGCGACTCATGTCGCGTAAAGAATTTAACTCATTTTTTGCCTGCAAAAGGTAGCGACCATCGGTAAAAAAGTAGGATTTTTCCTGTCCGAAAATTACCGTCGCACTCGAGCCAGTGAAGCCAGTTAGATGCTGAATTTTTTTTTCATGCTCGGGCAAATATTCCGAAAAAAATTCGTCAGAATTTGGCAGCAGAAAAAAATCGGTTTTTTGTTGCGTGAGAAAAAATTTAAATCGTGAAAGCATCAATGACTCGATATTCGCGGGGTTTGAAAAGTTGGTAATGCCACCATTCTTTGGAGTAAAAATCCCAGCCAGATGTGGTCATGAGACCAAGTAAAATGAGGCGATTCCGCTGCGCTTCGGCAGAAATTTCATGCG
>CANMEW010000099.1 GCA_947496905.1 Rickettsiales bacterium
CCCTCTCCCCTCAAGGGAGAGGGAGCTAGTCCTGTTTCTGCTTTTACCATTCTTCGTTTTGAAGGAGGTTGGTTTAAAAGATTTTGGATTAGCCCCCTCTCCCTTGAGGGGAGAGGGATGGGGTGAGGGTGGTTTTCATGAGATTTTTTTATTTTCATTTTTCAGGAATTTTCTGGCGTTTAATCCAACGACCACTTTCTTACCAGTTTTTGCTTCTAGCTCCTTACGAGCGTTGCCCGCAATCGTGCCACCCTGCTTGGCTACTTTCTTACTTTCCGTAAAATTTTTTGGATTGGCGACTTGCGAGATGTCCTTCGTTGACGCTTCCGCCAACATGCTCAAAATGAGTTCGGTGTTGGTCATGTTGTCCCTCAGGTTTTCTTTCTTTAACCCCTTCAAAACCTTGTATTCTTTGGTTGTTTTGCCGCTCCAAGTTTTTGTAATGATGTCCGTTAGGCTGGCAAATTGTTGACCTTCTTTTAAGCCAAGCCGCTTCCATTCGTCAGTTAATTCTTTCCTGATTTCGATGCTTTTGAGTCTTTGATTGATCCAGTTTTGGCTGTAGCCGAGATTGAGATATTGCTCTAAGGCTCGGTCAATTGTTAGCTCTGGGTCTTGCATTTCATCCAGTCTTTCGCTCGCAACTTTTGCCAACCACAATTTGAAAGGCTCAGCTTTTGGCGATGGAATTGATTGGATGAGGCGAAAGAGTTGCTCGGTGGTAGCGACATCTGCTATTCGCATTTTGCCGTCAGCAGCGGTCATTTTCAAACCGTGACAATTTGTCACGGTTTCATTTCCCTCTTCTTTTAAGCGCTGTTTTAACTTACGCCAATAGGCATTGGGATCAACGCTCTCGGTTAAAACTTCAATCACGTCGACAATGGAGAAATACCATTGCTCTTCTGTTTCGTTCCAGACGGTTCGAACCTTTTTATCTTCAAATAATTTTATTTCCTTTTGGTTTTTCATTGCTTTAGGTCCTTGGTTTGTGCGGTGTTTTTGCAGAGGCTCCTAAAGTTTCTCAGTGAGCGTAGCCTTGATGAATCCTTCAATGTTGCCATCGAGCACCGCTTGAATATTTCCGGTTTCGAAACCAGTGCGTAAATCTTTCACCATTTGGTAAGGATGAAGAACGTAAGAACGAATTTGATGTCCCCAACTATTGTCCGTTTTTGAAGCCTCGCTGACCGCCAAACTGTCGCGCTTTTTTTGCATCTCCAACTCGTAAAGCTTTGACTTGAGCATGGTCATGCATTCAGCGCGATTGCGGATTTGCGAACGATCGTTCTGACATTGCACCACGATGTTGGTTGGTAGGTGAGTCATTCGAACCGCACTGTCTGTGGTGTTGACGGATTGACCACCGGGGCCGGAAGAGCGAAAAACATCGATGCGCAAATCTTTTTCCTGCAAATCAATTTCGATTGTGTCGTCAATTTCTGGGTAGACCCAAGCGGAGGCGAAGCTTGTCTGACGCTTGCCGCCAGAGTTAAACGGAGAAATTCGTACCAAGCGATGCACGCCGATTTCGGTTTTGAACCAGCCAAAAGCGTAGCGTCCGGAAATTTTTAAAGTTGCCGAGCGAATCCCTGCCTCCTCCCCATGCAGCATGTTGACGATTTCAACTTTGAATTGGCGTGAATTGGCAAAGCGTTCATACATGCGAAGCAGCATGATTGCGAAGTCGCAAGAGTCAGTTCCACCAGCTCCAGCATTGAGATCGAGGAAGCAATTATTGATGTCAGTTTCTTCAGAAAAAAGACATTCAACCTCAAAGGCATCGGAAATTTTTTTTAAGGAAATGAGATTTTTTTCAGTGTCGGCAATTAGATGAGCATCACCTTCCAGCTTGGCTAAATCGAAATATTCACGATTGTCTTTCAGTCCATTTTTGATTGCCAAAAATTGGTTAAGTTTTGATTCGACAATCGACTTTTCTTTGAGGATTTTTTGTGCGTCTAGGCGGTTATTCCACAATTCTGGATCTTCTGATTTTCTATTCAGCTCCACTAATTCTTGCTGCAATTCTTCTGGGTCAAAGACACCTCTTAATCAAAGCCAGAGAGGTTTCGATCTGGCCGATCACATTTTCAATTTCTGCGGACATGGGGATAAAATATTGATGTTAGTAAAGGCGCTACGTAAGTTTTCGCGCCTCTTCAAAGTTACTCCCACCTCTTAAATTTTTTCCAATAAATAATGACAGTCTCAGAAAAAAAATTCGACCTTTGCATCATTGGTGCAGGTCCCGGCGGTTACGTTGCAGCAATTCGCGCTGCACAACTTGGTTTAAAAGTTGGAATTATTGAGGCGAATCATCTAGGCGGGATCTGCTTGAATTGGGGCTGCATCCCAACTAAGGCGCTTTTGAAATCAGCAGAAGTGAATCATCTTTTGCACAATTTGGATTCTTTTGGATTCACTGCGGAAAAAATAAAATTCGATTTTTCAAAAATTATTGAGCGCTCAAGAGCGGTGTCGAAACGCTTGAGCAGTGGCATCGCCGGTTTGATGAAAAAAAATAAAATCGAAGTAATCGATGGCTTCGCAAAATTTTTGGACAGCAAAAAAATTTTGGTGACAAAGGATGGAGTAGAGGTGGTGCGGGTTGAGGCTAGCTACTTTATTTTGGCGACTGGTGCAAGAGCGCGCGTAATTCCGGGAATGGAGCCTGATTCTGAAAATATTTGGACTTACCGCGAAGCCATGACGCCAAAGGCTTTGCCGAAATCTTTGTTGGTAATTGGCTCTGGTGCAATTGGCAGCGAGTTTGCCTCTTTCTACAGAAACATGGGCTCAGAAGTAACTTTAGTTGAAATGGCGGAAAATATTTTGCCGGTTGAAGACGAAGAAATTTCAAAATTAGCGCGAAAATCTTTCGAGAAGCAGGGCATTAAAATTCACGCTTCTGCAGCACTGAAATCTTTGAAAAAAGGAAAAGGCGAAGTTACTGCTGCGGTTGAAATCGCTGGAAAAATTGAGGAGTTGAAAGCGGAGAAAGTCATCATGGCCGTAGGCATTGTCGCCAATGTTGAAAATATCGGGCTCGAAAAAACAAAAGTGAAATTGGAAAAAAATCACATCGAAACCAACGGCTACATGGAAACTGCTGATGCAAATATTTTTGCCATTGGTGACGTTGCTGGCGCGCCTTGGTTGGCACATAAAGCATCTCATGAAGGCGTGATTGCTGCGGAAAAAATTGCCAGCAAACTCGGTAAATACGACGCTAAAAAAATTCATCCAATCAAGAAGGAAAATATTCCCGGATGCACTTATTCGATGCCACAAATTGCCTCGGTTGGTCTCACAGAAAAAAAAGCAAAAGAGCTTGGTAAAAAAATTAAAGTTGGTCGCTTTCCTTACGCCGCCAACGGCAAAGCAATTGCTGCTGGAGAAACTGAAGGATTAATTAAAGTAATTTTTGATGAAAAAAGTGGAGAGCTTTTGGGCGCACATTTAATCGGCGCTGAGGTGACGGAAATGATTCAAGGCTACGTCATTGCCAAACAGGCGGAGCTAACAGAGGAAGATTTAATGCACACGATTTTTGCTCATCCAACAATGTCTGAAATGATGCATGAAGCCGTGCTAGATGCCTACGGGAAGGTGATCCATTTTTAGTTTAGGGAACCTCTGAAAAATCTAGGTTTTTCAGAGGTTCCTTAGCAAATTCGAACTTCATTCAAATTTGGTACTAATTGTAAAGAATCTCATCTTTCTTGCCAGCGGCGGCAAAGCCATCAAGCCTTAAGCGGCAAGAGTCGCAATATCCGCAGGCGTAAATTTTTTCATTTTTTACGATTGGATCGTAACAAGAATGAGTCTGCGAGTAATCGACTCCAAGCTCAAAACCACGTTCAATAATTTCCTTTTTACTCATCGAAATTAGCGGCGCATGGATTTTAAATTTGCCGTTATTTTTCACCCCAGTTGCCGTGGCTAGATCTGCTAATTTTTCAAAAGTTTCGATGAATTCTGGGCGGCAATCTGGGTAGCCGCTGTAATCCACTGCATTTACTCCAATAAAAATGTCAAAGGCTCCAACCACTTCGGCGTAAGCTAAAGCGTAGGAAAGAAAAATTGTGTTGCGGGCTGGAACGTAGGTTGAGGGAATATTTGACGCGTCATTCGGGTTTTGATTTTTTGGCACCGCAATTTCAGTTGTGAGAGATGATCCGCCGAAAATTCTTAAATCAATTTTGGCGATTTTGCGGTCTCTTGTGTGAAATTTTTTGGCAATTTTTTCAGCCGATTTTAATTCAATTTCGTGACGCTGTCCGTAAGAAAAGCTCAAAGCATAAATTTCAAATCCCAAATTTTTTGCAATTGCTAAAACTGTTGCGGAATCAAGTCCGCCGCTAAGTAACACGATCGCCTTCTTCATAAATTTTCAGTCATTGTTAGTTTGAAATCAGAAATTTAATTTAAGGAACCTCTGAAAAACCATCTTTTCCGGAAATTTTACTCGCGGGTTTTTTATTTTTTAGTCGAGCGAGTTGCAAATTACTCGTCGCTAAAGCGACTCCGTCATTTGTGTCGTTACCAAATTTTTTCGCGAGCACGTACATCAAGGTACGCTTTCCTGCTCAAAAATTTGTTGCCTAAAAATTTCTCGACAAGAGCGAAGCGATTGCAACTCATTCGTTCAAAAAAATCTTTGAGTAAAAATCCA
>CANMEW010000100.1 GCA_947496905.1 Rickettsiales bacterium
AGTTAAAAATGCGGTGCATTTTTTAAGGTGTAGCCGTCACTTCGAACTTCTCGACAAGAGCGAAGCGATTGCAACTCATTCGTTCAAAAAAATCTTTGAGTAAAAATCCAAGTTTTTCAGAGGTTCCCTAACTAACGCATCACGACATGAAAAAAAATAACAACCTACCGACTTGGGATCTTTCTGATTTTTACGACTCAATAGCGGATAAAAAAATTTCTTCTGACCTAAAAAAAATTGGGAGTGAGACAAAAAAATTTGCCAAAGAATTCTGCGGTAAAGTCTCTAAATTAAAGGCTTCTGCGCTTTACTCTGCTGTGAAAAAATACGAAGAAATTTCTGAAAAAATCGGCAAAATTTCCAGCTATTCCTACCTCATCTACGCTTCTGACCTATCCAACCAAGCCAACATTTCTTTTTATCAAAATACTTGTGAGACCTTAAGTAAATTCGAGTCAGATTTAATTTTTTTTACGCTCGAGCTAAATAAAATTGACGACAAGAATCTTGCCATTTTGCTAAAAAATTTAGAGCTAAAGAAATATCAACCCTTCATTCGTGATGTGCGTTCGTTCAAGGAATATCAGCTCTCTGAAGAGTTAGAAAAATTTTCTTTAGAAAAAAATATTACTGGAAGAGGTGCTTTTGTTAGGCTCTTTGATGAGACGGTGAATAATTTAAAATTTTCTTACCGCGGAAAAATTTTGAACTCGCAAGAGATTTTCAATTTGATGAGTAATGCTGATGAAAAAATAAGAAAAGATGCCGCTAAATCGATTGGAAAAACCTTCGAAGAAAATGCTAAAATTTTTGCCTTCATCACCAATATTTTAGCTAAGGATAAATCGATTGATGACGTTTGGCGTGGCTTTAAAAACCCAATGTCAGCGCGTAATTTGAGCAATTTCGTTGAAGATGAGGTGGTGGATATCTTGATCAAAACAGTCAAAAAAAATTACGCAGAAATTTCTCACCGTTACTACAAAATTAAGGCGGAAATTTTGGGTAAAAAATCTCTAAATTATTGGGACAGAAATGCTCCTTTAAGTGAGGATGAAAACAAAATAATTTCTTGGGATGAGGCTAGAAATTTGGTTCTTTCGGCTTACGAAGAATTTTCTCCGCAGATGAGAAAAATCGGGGAAGTCTTTTTTGAAAAAAATTGGATTGATGCGGAGGTCAAGTCTGGCAAGGATTCTGGAGCATTCTCTCATCCGACAGTTCCATCGGTGCATCCTTACATTTTAATGAACTACCAAGGAAAAGTGCGTGACGTGATGACTTTGGCTCACGAATTGGGTCACGGTATTCATCAATATTTGGCGCGTGAACAAGGGCATTTAATGAGCTCAACGCCATTAACTTTGGCAGAGACCGCCTCGGTTTTTGGCGAGCAACTAACCTTTCAAAAAATCTTAAAAAACGAAAAAGATCTGAAGAAAAAAAAGCTGATCATTGCTTCAAAAGTTGAGGACATGATCAATACCGTAGTGCGCCAAATCGCCTTTCTGGAGTTTGAAAAAAAGGTTCATGATGCCAGAAAAAATGGAGAAATTTCTCTGGAGAATTTGTGTGGATTTTGGATGGAGATTCAGAGGGAAAGTCTTGGAGCGGTTTTTAAATTTGACGAGGAATACAGATTTTTCTGGAGCTACATTCCGCATTTTATTCACTCGCCTTTTTACGTTTATGCCTATGCTTTTGGCGACTGTTTGGTTAATTCTCTTTACGGAATTTACAAATCTGGTAAGGTAAAGAATTTCGAAGAGAAATATCTCGAAATGCTTTCAGCCGGCGGTGTAAAGCATCACAAAGAAATGCTAGAGCCATTCAACTTATCGATTCATGATCCAAAATTTTGGCAATCCGGTCTCGATGTCATCATCAACTACATCAATCAACTAGAGGAACTAACATGATCGATTCCAATTACGCCGAAACCTTATTTAACCATCTGTACCAGAATGTTAATGGCTACAATGTGTCCAGTACTGCACGAGCAAATTCTGGAATGGACACCGAGAAACTTCTTTACGGTGAGCTGCCATTTGCTACTTGGAAGGCAATTGTTGAGTATGCTAATCCAAAGGAAGATGGTGTGTTTTTTGATTTAGGATCTGGAACGGGGAGGGTGGTGATGCAGTCGCATCTACTGTTTAATTTTCGTAAATCAGTTGGTGTGGAATTGTTGGCTGGTCTTTACGAGAAAGCCTGTGAAGTAAAAGAAATTTACGAGCAAGAATTGAAGCCAAACATTCTCCCTCATGTTGAGAATCGTGAAGTGGAATTTGTGCAAAATGACATTTTTCAAACTGATCTGAGAGAGGCTGATCTCATTTTCATGAATCATCCATTTAAGGATGGGGACGACTTCCTACGCTTGGAGGAGAAGTTTCTAAGTGAGCTAAAACCGGGCACCAAAATCGCTACTACCATCAGATCGTTAAAAAATCCGGCATTTAAAAACCTTGGCAGTCAAAGCTACACTTTCAGCTGGGGCGAATCGACAACTCACTTTGCTGAGGTTTAATCTCGCCCCGTCTTGAACTAAGATCCATCATTAGAAATCTGCATGCGTAGGTTCTTGCAACATGGAAGGATTTCTGAGAGGGGGGAGCTGTCTGGAGGCTTGCGGGGACTGGTGCCGAATGTCGGATTCGAACTGACGACCTACTGTTTACAAGAACGATTTTTGTAAACAGTGACAATCAATCAAAAAACTCGGCAACAGTAAAATCAAGGCTCTACGGCTTTTTCTTTGTTGGTGGTTATTTTGGTTTTTTGCCATTTTTTGTGGCTAAGTGTCCCACCAGTGTCCCACAGAAATTGAAAAATATCCTGCAGAACTTCACTAAGTTTTCAACAAATCCAAATAAGAGTCAAAGCGAAAAAGTTTATTTCTCTTCTGCTTGGTTTCGAGTTTTAAAATTTCCAACTTCACCAATTTTTGGATTATCGCATTGGCAGTGTTGTAGCTAACATCGAGCGATTTTTGCAGCTCTGTGACGCTAATCACCGGGAATTGAAACAAGGTCACCAGCACTTGATTGGCTTGGTTTTCTGGCAGGCTAGAATCTTTCGAGGTGGTGATTTTTTTACTCAATTGCTCTTCCAGCTTCTCAATTTCTCTCGCTTTTTTGTGAGCGTCTTTTGCGCTTTCCTTGATTGCCTTGAGATAAAAAGAAATCCAACCCTCGAAATCACCTTCAGCTCTAACCGCATCAAGTTTCTGGTAATACTTAGCGTGATGTTTTTTGAAGTAAGTTGATGGGTAAAGAATTGGCGCGTGAATCACTTTTTCTTCCAACAGCATCAACACAATCAACAGCCTGCCGATTCGACCATTGCCGTCTAAAAAAGGGTGAATGGTTTCAAACTGAACATGCGCCAAGCCCGCTTTGATTAAAGCCGGCAAAGATTTATCGTTGTTGATGAATTTCTCCAAATCAGCAATCAGTGCTTCGATTTTATTCGCCGGAGGAGGTGTTAGTTTGCCGACCTTTACAGGCTGTTTGCGATAACTTCCGGGATTAGCTTTCTCACCATCACCGCCAGTCATCAAAGCCTTGTGCGCTGCTAAAATCACTCGCGAGACAATTGGAAATCCCCGTTTCTGGGTTAGCTCTAAAGCTGCGTCTAGAGCCTTGTTGTAGTTCAAAACCAATTGAGTTTGCTTGCTATTTTTTGAGCCACTTGAGGCAGCGGAAACTTCACTAGTGAAGACATCGACCATTGTTGTGTGAATGCCTTCAATCGCAGAGGAAAGCAGCGCCTCTTTGAGGCAGTAAGCCTTGATGAATCTTTCGATGTTTGGCAGCCTGTCAGCCATTTCATTCAGGTGACCCAGAGCCTGCATTGTTTGCCCGTAAAGCTCAATTAACTCCGCACTAAAATCAAAAGGTGGATTGTGAGGTGGTAATGGATTTGGAATGAAATAATCCAGCTCACCAAGTTTTTGGTAATTGCCAGTTTGGCGTTGATTGGTAGGGGCTCGGGTCATTTGTGAATTTATCTTAAACTGAAATAAGAGCGTAATTTGCCTTTCTTATTTCAGTTTCCAAGTTCTTTTTGAGATAAGAGTGGGTTTTTGGTGATTTATTTCAATTTCGGCTTTCCTGCCTCTACCGCTTTAGAAGCGGCGTCCAAAGTTTTTGTGATGCAATTGCGATACTCTTCGCCCTTCTCTGCAATCAAATATTCTCCACACTCTTTCTGTTCGGTAGCGATAGATTGACCACTTACTCCGAAAAAAGTTAATGCCGTCAATAAGAGAAATTTTTTCATATTCAGAACGCTATTTGTCTTTGATTGATAACTTTACCCCAACCCACTCCCCATCACTGATAAACTTTATCCCCGCATCCTCAAACGCAGCTTTGATATCTCTGATGGTTCTCACCGCCGGCTCCCTCGCCCCCCTCTCAAAATCCGCAATAGTCGATTCCCCGATTGACGACTTCTCGCTCAGGTCACTTTGCTTCCACCCTAAAAGGTCTCGTGCTGCTTTGCATTGAGCTGGAGTAATCGTTTGAGGTTTGTTTGATTTTTCTGTTGACATTATCTGGTTTTATCTATTACATCATAGTTAATCTATTGTTCTCTAGATATTCTAGAGAAAGA
>CANMEW010000101.1 GCA_947496905.1 Rickettsiales bacterium
CTTTTTTACGTTCTTCTAACTTTTGCTCCATTCTTCTATGCGGTGAAATCTTTAGTGATTTTAAAAATGTCTTTTACGGCTTTAGTGATGTCTCGCTGCCTCATGAAATGCTCTCCAATCAAGAAACAATTGATTCCAACCTGCTGAAGAAGTTCGATGTCAATTGAACTTTTAATGCCACTTTCCGAAAGCAAAACGTAATCACTTGGAACTTTCTCGGATAAAAATAGTGAGGTTTCCAAGTCTACTTTCAGCGTTTTTAGATCGCGATTATTAATGCCAATCAGTTTACTTTTTAACTTTGATGCACGCTGCAATTCTTGTTCGTCATGGACTTCAATCAGCACTGAAAGACCGGCGTCAATCGCGCATTGCTCAAGCTCTCTCAGCTTAGTGTCGTCAAGCATTGCAACAATCAGCAAGATACAATCTGCACCGAGCATTTTCGCTTCATAAATTTGGTAAGTGTCGACGATGAAATCCTTGCGTAGAATTGGCAAATTAGAAATCGCGCGAACCTCTGACAAATATTCGCCCTTCCCCATGAAATATTTTTCGTCAGTCAAAATCGACAGGCATGTTGCGCCACCTTCAGCGTAAGCTTTGGCGATTGCAAGGTGATCGAAATTTTCACGAATTAATCCGTGAGACGGTGAGGATTTTTTGATTTCGCAAATGAGAGAAATTTCTCGGCGCTCATTTTTTTCCCTCAGAATTTGCTCAAAATTTTTCGGCTTTTCTTGGCACTTAATACGAGCGCAAATTTCCTGCACGGAGAGCTTTTTTTTGCTTTCACGCACTTCAATTAATTTGTGCTGAAAAATTTCTTCGAGGATGTTTTTCATTGAGAGTTTATTTTTGGCGCTACCCACCAGCTGTCGAGAGCGATGGAATATTTTGGTTGGATTTTTGGGAATGCGAAAATGTTTCGGTAGAGGATTCTGTAGGTGTTGTTGTGCCATTGTGGAATGGTGTAGTAATTTTCCAGCAATGTTTGGTCAAGCCTTTGACAGAGATTTTTTAACTCACTTTTACCTTTTGCACGCGAAATTTTTTCGACTAAATCATCAACCGCAACATCACTTAAACCCGCTAAATTCCGACTACCTTTGATGTTTTTTTGAGACGAGTGGAAGTAAGAAAAAAGTTCGTCTCCCGGAATTAGCGCCTGCCCAAACATTCCAACCACAACGTCAAAATCAAAATTATTAACCCGCGTCTGGTATTGATTTTCCTCAACAAAACGCGTTTTTGCATTGATGCCGAGTTTGTGTAAATTTTTGATCAGCGGCGCAATTACCATCTGAAAAGACTCGGAGTCGATTAAAAATTCGACAGCAACTTCTTCGCCACTTTTTGGATCAAGCAATTTTCCGTCAGAAATTTTGTAGCCGGCTTCATCCAGAATTTTCTTGGCTTGGAGCAAATTTTCTCGGTTAAAACCGTCCGCTGTATTTTTTACGCGACACGAGTCGCGCCCCCCTTCGCAGGGAACCCCATGCGCCAAATGAAGTCTAGGTTCGTCAATTACGTTTGTCGCAGTTTTGGGCAAATGGAAATTTTTGTAACCGAATTCGGAATTTGCGAAGTAACTTTCAGTGCGCTTGTAAGAGCCGTAAAAAATGTGATCACGTAGCCACTCGAAGTCGAAGGCGTAGGTCATTGCTTTGCGTAAGGCGATGTTTTGAAATTTCTCTTTGCGCAAATTTAGCACAAAAGTTTGCATCGGCGCCGGCAAAGAATGCTCGATTTCTCTCTTCAAAATTTCGCCGTTTTTTACGGCATTAATGTTGTAGGAATTTCTCCAGTTGCGCGCGATGTTTTCTTGGCGCAGGTCGTATTTTTGCGACTTAAACGCTTCGACCAAAACATTGTTGTCGCGGTAGTAGTCGAAAGTGATTTGGTCAAAATTGTAGCGCCCAACATTCACCGGCAAATCTTTCGCCCAGTAATTTTTTACACGCTCGTAAACAATTGAGCGGTTAGGCGTTACTTCCTTAATTTTGTAAGCTCCAGAACCAAGCGGTGGAGTTAGGGTTGTTTTGGAAAAATCTATTTTTTCGTAGTAATGTTTTGGCAAAACTGGCATTGAGGCAGCCAGTAAAGGAAGGTCACGATTGTGATTATTTTTGAATGAAAATCGCACCAAATGCGCGTTGATTTTTTTCACCTCTGCAACATCGCGAAAGGCCATTTTGTAGGATGGATGACCGTCGGAAATAAGTTTGTAAAAAGTAAAAACCACGTCGTCCGCAGTAATCGCAACTTCGTCGTGAAAGCGGGCATTTTTTCTGAGCTTAAACTCAATCCACATTTTCCCTGGCCACATTTTGTCTGGAGACAATCTTGCGCCTTCAGCAACCAACCCGTAACGCGAGGAAATTTCATCCTCACTACCCTCCATCAAACTGTCGTAAAGGTAAGACAATCCTGCTGCCGAGATGCCTTTGAGAATAAATTGATTTAAATTGTTGAAGCCTCCCTCGGCGCCAAATTTTACATTTTCCCCTTTGGGCGCATTCGGATTTACGTAGTCAAAATGTTGAAAATTTGCTGAATATTTTAAGTCGCCAAAAGTTGAAATTCCGTGACGGAAAGGTTGGTGAGAAACTTCGCTGGCAAACATCTCTGCAGCAAAGAGAAAGCTCAGAGAAAAAATCAGAAAAACTTTTTTCATTCTTTCGCGATTACTATTTTTTGACGGCATGATTTTGGCGTGTTTTTTGAAAAGTGAACGGGGCGTTCAAAATTGGACTTTTTGCTCGATGCCCTAAATTCAAGGCTTTACAGAGTTTGATTTGTAAAAAATGGAATTAGTAACTTTTTAAGAAACTGCCTTTAGCGCATGCGGCTCTAGGCGAGTGGTCTTGGAGCAGCCTTGGGCGCGGGTTGGTAAAAATGACCTCAGATTTTAGGGAGACTAAATTTCAACTAAATTACGCAGGGTTGTGCTTTTAAGGAACCTCTGAAAAACCATCTTTTCCGGTAATTTTACTCGTAGGTTTTTTTATTTTTAATCGAACGAGTTGCAAATTACTTCCTGCTGAAGCAGCTGCGCAAATTGTGTCGTCAGATAAATTTGCTCGCGAGCACGTACATAAAAGGTACGCTTTCCTGCTCGCAAATTTTCTTCCTAAAAATTTCTCGAAAAATCTAGGTTTTTCAGAGGTTCCTTAAGAACCATCTCAAACATGCTCAAAATTTACAAATTTTTCCGATGAAAATAATTAGAAATTTAAGCCAAATTAGCTCCGCTTCACCGCCGCTCACCCTGACCATTGGCAACTTTGATGGCGTGCATCTAGGGCATTCCCACATTATTTCTGAAATCAAAAAAATTGCCGAAGAAAAAAAATTAGCCTCAGCAATTTTAACTTTTGAGCCTCATCCAATTGCTTTTTTAAGGCCAAACCTGTCGAAAGATTTCCGCATTACCAGCCTCGCGCAAAAGTTAAAAATTTTCTCCGCAGAAAAAATTGACTACGCTATTGTGCTGCCATTCAACAAAAAATTGTCAGAGATTTCAGCCCGCAATTTTATTCGAGAAATCCTTGTTGAAATCTTGAACATCAAGCATTTGGCCATTGGTTACGACTTCACTTTTGGTAAAAATCGTGAAGGAACTTTTCGGATGATTGAGGAAGAATCGAAAAATTTTCACTTCGATTTGACCGAAGTTTTGCCAGTTAAAAATAGCGAGCAAACTTGCTCATCCAGCTTGGTGAGAAGGTTAATTTCTGAAGGAAAAATTACTGAAGCAAACCAAGTTCTGGGAAGAAATTTTTCTGTGTGCGGATTAGTAAATGAGGGGAGAAAGCTGGCTTCGCAACTTGGCTTTCCAACGATGAATGTCTCGGCTAAACCGCAAGCAATAAAACCAAAATTTGGGGTTTACAAAACCACAACTTTTATTCCGCATCTCAATCAGAAACTTCCTTCAATCACCAATTTTGGCATTAAGCCGACTATTTGCGGAGACTCTGAACCGCTGTTCGAAACCCACATCCCAAATTTTTCTAAAGAAATTTACGACAAAAAAATCTTCGTTGAATTCACCGACTTTCTTCGCGAAGAAAAAAAATTTTCCTCAATCGAAGAGCTGCGTCAGCAGATTGAGAGTGATCTTTTAAAATGTGGAAAGCGAAGCTGTTAGAACCTGCCCTAAATCTCGCAAACAAACCTCGCCTTACGCAACTCAACAAAATCCTCAAAGGTTCGAATGACGGATCTGGGTTTAACCAAAATAAATAAAAATAATGTCACCTCCCCAAGGATACGCACGCGCGTTGAGAGCAGCAGCAGCATCATCTCTTTCTAGCTCTACATCAATATTGGAAAGATGGCTTAATGCCAATCCTGATAGTGCGGATGCTGTTGATGATGATGCGCCGACCTTTATTATTGTGGCCGCAGAAAATGGCTGCCTAGATAATGTCAATCTTCTAATCTCACGTGGGGCAGATGTTAATTCGACAGCAGGAGGTGGTGTACCGCCGCTCTTCCTAGCCATAGCAGGAGGTCACGCAGGAGTGGCTGAAAAACTCATTCAAGCTGGGGCGAACGTTAATCATGCCAACAGGGGTGGAAGA
>CANMEW010000102.1:0-1052 GCA_947496905.1 Rickettsiales bacterium
TTGTGACCGTCGTAATTGCAGGTGATTGTGCCGTGGCCAATGTTGGAGCCTTCGCCAATTTCTGAATCGCCAATGTAGCTCAAATGGTTAATTTTTGCGCCGCGCTTTATTTGCGATTTTTTGATCTCAACGAAATTTCCAATGCGAGAATCTTCAGCAATTTTTGTTTCAGGGCGAATTCTAGCGAATGGCCCCACAACTGCACCAGATGCAATTTCAGCGCCTTCGATGTGGCAAAAGGATTTTATCTCAACATTGCTTTCAATGACAACTTTTGGTCCGAAAACAACGTGCGGATGAATGGTGACGTCATTGGCGATTTTACTGTCGAAGGAAAAATAAACTGAATTTGGGTCAAGTAGAGTTACTCCGGAATTCATCATTTTTTCTCGGATCTGATTTTGTTTTATTGACTCAATTTTCGCGAGTTCAAGACGAGAATTTACGCCCAAAACTTCTTCGATTTCAGTTTTGATGAATGTGCGTTTTAAGCCTGCCCTTCCTGCAACGGAGACGATGTCGGTGAGATAAAATTCTTCGGCAGAATTTTTATTCTCAATCTGCGCAATCAGACTTTTTATTTTAAGACCATCAATGGCCATTACGCCAGAATTGCACAGCGAGATTTTTTTCTCTTCATCGTCAGCTTCTTTGAATTCCACTATTTTTACAATGTGGCCTTTCTCATCAATGACCAAGCGCCCGTAGGCATTTTCCTCTTCATCGTCAAAACCCAAAATGCACAAGGAAAAACTGTCCAGTTTTTCGATCATTTTTTTTAGTGTAGAATGTTTGGTGAGCGGAGTGTCGCCGTAAAGGATCAGAACTTTTTCACTGACTTGTTCTAGATTTTCTAATCCGATTGAAACCGCGTGAGCTGTGCCTTTGCGCTCTTTTTGCAGGGCGAAAGAAATTTTAATTTCAGGATGAGTGGAAAGAATTTTCTCCTGAAAATTTTGCATCTCTTCAGAGGCTACGATGGTGATGTTTTGTGGGTTTAAAGTTTTCGCCTCGTCAATGACGAGATTCAGCATTTCGCGACCCGCAACCTT
>CANMEW010000102.1:1062-4468 GCA_947496905.1 Rickettsiales bacterium
CGCAACCTTGTGTAGCACTTTTGGTAAATCTGATTTCATCCTCGTGCCCTTGCCGGCAGCTAGAATGATGATTGAGAGGTCGCTGTGTTTTGTCATGCGGTCGATGATTCTAAATTTTATGTAGGAGTCGTCCCAGAATTTCTTTTCTGGAAATTAGATTTACCAAAAATTTTAACTCTGGACCATGCTCTTTGCCACTCAGAGCAAGGCGGATTGGCATGAATAATTCTTTGCCTTTGCGCGTAGTTTTCTGCTTGATTTCATTCAGCCACAAATTCCAACAATTTTCATCAGATGTATCTGCTGGCAATAAAGACGCAGCTTCTTTTAGAAAATCCACGTCTTCCTCCTTGTTCGCGAAACGAAATTCGTGATTACAAATTTTGATCCACTCGCCGAGTTCTCGCAAAAAACTAATGTTTGTTTTTAAGCTGTTCCAGAATTTTTCAGAAATTTTTTCGTCGATTCCAATCGCTTTCAAGCGGGTTTCAACCTCAGATAAATCAAGGCTTTGCAAAAGTTTCTGATTAATATTTGTCAGTTCAGAAATGTCATAATTGGTGGAAGATTTTGAAAATTTATTGAAGTCAAAATCATTCACCAATTCATTAAAATTTTTGTGAATTTTAATTGAGTCGGAAGTGCCAATTTGTGAAAGTAAATCGATGATTGCCATTGGCTCGTAGCCATCAGCGCGTAGAGATTTTACGTCAAATCCGCCTTCGCGTTTAGAAATTTTTCCGTCACTCGCTTTGACCAAAGCTAGATGGGCAAAGCTTGGAGCGGTTGCACCCAAAGCCTCAAAAATTTGAATTTGGATGGCGGTGTTGGTGATGTGGTCTTCGCCGCGAATGATGTCAGTGATGCCGCACTCTACATCGTCAACGACAGAACAAAAAGTGTAAGTTGGAACGCCATTGTCGCGGACAAGAACTGGGTCAGAAAAATGGCGCCCCTCGTAAGTAATTTTTCCTTTAATTTTGTCGTCCCAAGAAGTGATTTTGTCGTCGAGTAGAAAGCGGTAGTGAGGGGTTAATCCTGATGCGCGCAGCGATTTTTTTTGCTCGTCATTTAAGTTTAAAGCGGCGCGATTGTAGACCGGACTGATGCCGGAAGCGATTTGTGATTTTCTTTGGAAGTTTAAATCTTCGGCGCTTTCGAAACATTCGTACAGCCTACCGCTAGCAATGAGGTGGTTTTTGGCGGCTTCGTATTTTTCTAAACGGTCAGATTGCTTGAAGAGTTGATCGTAGTTCAGACCAAGCCAAGCCATGTCGGTTAAAATTACTTCGCGATATTCGTCGCGCACGCGCTCGATGTCGGTGTCATCCAAGCGCAACAAAAATTTTCCGCCGGTTTTTTTGGCGTAAAGAAAGTTAATGATTGCAGCGCGAATATTTCCGACATGCAGAAAGCCAGTCGGTGAAGGTGCGAAGCGACAGATTGTTGTCATCAGGTTCTAGCAAAGAGGGTTTTTGTTTTTTTCAATCGGCTTCAGCATTTCACGTGTTTCGTAACAGTCTTGAAGTAAAAAATTGCTGCCGCAGTAGTCGCAAGTTTTTTTGGGCTTTCTCTTGCGCCACATCGAATAGAAAATTCCAGGAATTACCAATGTTAACCACAGAAAAAATTCGATGAAGGCGCTGCCACGTTTTCCTGTTTCAACTTCAAGCACCGCTTTGCAATCGCCGCAGATTAGCCTGTCGTAACCAGACATTTATTTCATAAATTGATTGGTAATTGGGTAGCGCCGATCCTTGTCAAACGCCATGTCGGAAATTTTTACACCGAGACAAGATTGTCTGCGTTTGTGCTCACTGCTGTAAAAAAGTTTGGCGATTTTTTTTACCAGCTCTTCCTCGAAACCGGCGGCAAGTATTTCTGCGACTGATTTTTCTTCTTCGATCAAAGCGAGTAAAATTTTGTCGAGAATTTCATATTCCGGAAGCGAATCACTGTCCTTTTGATTTGGCCTCAATTCTGCAGTTGGAGCTTTAGTCAGAATGTTTTTTGGAATTAAATCAGACTTTTCATTTCGCCATTTCGCCAATTGGTAAATTCGTGTTTTGTACAAATCTTTGATCGGATTAAAGGCGCCACACATGTCACCGTAAAGTGTAGCGTAACCGCAGGCGAGTTCAGATTTATTTCCAGTGGAAAGTAGTAATGCGCCGGAATTGTTGGAAAGCGCCATCAAAATATTTCCGCGAATGCGCGACTGCAAATTTTCTTGTGCGAGATCAGAGATTTCCTCAAGTATTGACAGCATTGAGTTGAAAGTCTCTTCAATTGAAATCACTTCCAAATTTATTCCCAAATTTTTTGCACAATTTTGCGCGTCAACCATCGAAGTTTCGGAATTGAAGCGAGTCGGAAGGGCGTAGAGCGCGACATTTTCTGCTCCTAAGGCATCCACCGCCATTGTTGCAACCAGAGCGGAATCAATGCCGCCAGACATCCCAAGTAAAACTTTTTTGAAGCCATTTTTTTGAATGTAATCCTGTAGCCCAAGAATGCAGGCGGAATAGTCGCGTTCGTCGTAGTTTCCTAAAATTTTATTTTCTGTTTCGAGTAGAATTTCCCCATTTTTTTTGACTTCAATTACCGCAGAATCTTCGCAAAATTCACCCATTTGCAGAACTACATTTCCTGCTGAATTCATCACGAAAGAAGAGCCATCGAACACAATGGAATCTTGTCCTCCAACCTGATTCACGTAGAGCAAAGGTTTGCTTAAATTTTTAGTAAAAGTCTCGGAGATTTTTAGGCGAGATTGATGTTTTTTTGTGGAGTAGGGAGAGGCGTTGATGGTGATTAGAAAATCGAAAATTTGCTCCTGCAGCAGAAAGAGGTTTTTGACATTCCACAGGTCTTCGCAGATTAAAATTGCCAAGGTTGTGTTGCGGAATTCAACCAGTGACAAAGCGCTTGCAGCCTCGAAATATCTGCATTCGTCGAACACGCCAAAATTTGGCAAAGTTTTTTTGTTAATAATTTTCTTGACCCGTCCGCCTTCGATTAAAATTGCAGAATTGCGGATGATTTCCTTTTTGTTGCGATTCAAGTCGATGGTCGGAGAGCCCAGTAAAATGGCACATTTTGACTCTTTTGTAGCCGCGCAAATTTCCTCAACTTTTTTTTCAGCGGCGCGAACAAAATATTTTTTTTGCCACAAATCTTCGCACGGGTAGCCGCAAATTGTCATTTCTGAAAACACCACCAAGTCACAACCAGCGGCAGCAGCCTTCGCAAATTCATTTAGAATTTTTGCGTAATTGCCTTCGAGATCACCAACAGTGGGATTAATTTGTGAGAGGTGGATTTTCATCTAAACCAAATCAGATTCGGTATGTGGTTCCCCACAACGTGGGGCGCCGCCAGTGCAGCGTAAAGTTCTTGACGCGGA
>CANMEW010000103.1 GCA_947496905.1 Rickettsiales bacterium
TTGAAAGTACGATGAATTTTACTTTTTCTGATGATGGAGAAGAGGGTAAAATTACAGGTACTCTGAGCGATGATGGAAAAACTTTAGATGCCGTTCTTCATAAATGGGATAACGGTCTTGGAGTAGAGGTGACTAAGCCAATTGAAACGATTGCGTTAAATGGTAAAAAAATTTGGATTAAGTTCAGAACTATTGCTAACACATCAAGCTTACTTCGAGCCTTTCATTTAACTGTTTGGGTGGAGGAGTAGTATGGCAAAAGATCTGAATCTTGGGAGCTCTAAAACCTCAAGTACAATGGAAGGTTTATTTGGAAAGCATGTAAGGGCAGGAATTATAGCTATTCTGTTTGCTCTAACTCTTTTTTCTTTGGTACTTCTGGTGATTTTTAAACAGGATCTATCCCAAACTGTTATTACTAGTTTGGTCGGAATATTAACTGGATTAATTGGCTACCTTGCTGGAGATAAACAATCTAAATAAAAATCCCTCGTTCCTCAATGTCATGCTGAGCCTGTCGAAGCATGATTCTGGGCACGGGCTTGAATCATGCTTCGACAGGCTCAGCATGACATTGATGTTGTTTTGAACTCTCAAAAATATTCCACCAATAACCATGAGCCAAAGAGTAAAAAAAGTTCAAGCGTTAGAAAATTATTTACTCGAGCTCACTTTCGATAATGGCGAAGTGAGGATATTTGATGTTGCTCCTTACTTGAACTTCGGAGTTTTTAAAGAGCTGCAAGATGAAGCATTTTTTAAATCAGTGGAGCCTTTCATGGGTAGCGTGAAATGGCCGCATGACCAAGATTTTTGTCCTGATACTTTGTACGAAGAAAGCGTAAAAAAATAATTTTTCACCCAACCTCAGCAGGACGGGGTTTGTAACCCTGTCCTTACGTTCAGTCTTCATCAAGAAAAAACTCAAACTTAAAATTAGGCATGAACTTTAAGACGGATTGCAAATCCCGTCTTGCTCTTTCAAGTCTTGCTCTCTCAACCTGCTGTCCTTCGATGCTTTAGCGTTCTTGAATGAGTTGTAGAAAAAACCCACTATCACTTCTTAAACCACTAATCCCCCAAACAAATTGCAACTAAAAAACGCCAAACCTATTACCTCCCTCCTCGACAAAAATTTATTTGGAAATTTCGTTAATTAAAAAATCACAAACATGAATTTAGCCTACATCGGTAAGGGCTTAGAGGTTTTTAAGATTTGGATCGTAAACCTGTTTTTACAAATAATTACTCTCGGGATTTACCGTCCTTGGGCAAAAACAAAAATGAGAAAATATCTCTACGGTAGCATCTCAGTTTTTGGTGAAGGGCTGGAATATTCGGGCACCGGCAAGGAATTATTTTACGGAAGTGCCAAGGCGATTGGTGGGTTGATCGTTTTTATTTTAATCGCCTCTCTGGTTTTGGCGGTTGCTTTTTCGGCGAGTGGTTTGCAAGCCTCAATCCAAGAGAGGTTGGAAGATTTGACCGGCAACTTGATTGGCTGCTTTGGTGCATTTTTGCTAGTTGCTTACGCGCAATTTTCATCTTTGAGATATCGCCTCAATCGCTCGAGATGGCGTTCAATTAAGGCGCATCTTAGTGGCAAAGCTAAGGATTACGTTGTTCTGAAATTGAAAAGAATGCTCCTAAACATTGTCAGCTTAGGTTTTTTGATTGGTAGAAGCGACATTCTGGCGCGCCAATTTTTGATTGAGAGAGTTGCCATTGGTTCAACCAAATTTTCTTTTAAGGGCGATTACACTGGATTGGATCGGATTAACTTTATTGCGCTAATTCCGGCTTATCTTGCAGTGGTTTCTATTTTTGTTTTTAAGCCGCTGTTTTTCTTGATGATCTTTGTCGCAGTTTTTGCGCGAATTTGGTACGGCAATAAGCGCCGCAATTATTTTTGGAATTCGATTAGAGTTGGTGAAGACATTAAATTTAGCTCCAATTTTGGTTTTAGAAGATTGCTCTGGCTCTGGATCAGCAACTCTCTAATGATTGTTTTCAGTTTGGGTTTAGCGATTCCATTTTGCATCCACAGATCGGTGAGATTTGTCGTCGAGAATATTCAAATTTTTGGCAGCCCAGAAAATGTCGAATTTTTACAATCGCAGCAAAATTCAACAGCAACTGGCGATGCGCTTGATAGCATGCTGGGCGATGCATCTGATGACATGGATGTTGATTTTGGTATTTGGTAGAAATGACTAATCTCAAATGCAAATTCTTCGACGGAAAATCAGCGCAAAAATATGAGCTGGAAGTTTCCGTCGCAGAAGATCACCTCAAACTTACTGACGAAATTTTGTGGTATTTTGACGAAATTGAAATTGTCGAAAAACCACAATTCGACAGGCCGGCAATCATTAGCAGCAAGCTTTTCCCTGACGCACGTCTCTACATTGAAGACGCTGCTTTTTTTCTAAAGCTGGAGCAGAAATTACCTCAAAATCAGTCTTGCAAAAAAAGCTGTTTTTACGTTTCTAAATCGGTGATTCATTTTGCGCTTTTTGCTCTGGCGATCTTTTGTTTCATCAAGTTTTTCCAGCATGTTTAAATTTGTTGCGGTGCTGCTGATTTCAATCGTGATTACTAAATTTTTGAATATTTTTTTCGGTGAAAAAAACGCAGCCAGCGAAGCCGAAAAAGCCGACAAGACCTTCATTGTAAGCGTTGATTCGGGAATTATCGGCTGCTTAACCCGCGACAAATATTACGAAGCGGCGAATGATTACGCCAAAAAAGATGTGGCGGCGGTGGAGAAATTAATGGCTGAAAAAATCTGCTTCTTTTTTAAGAAAGGTGAGGCGCTCTCAGCGCCTGCCGGCACTTGCTTGGAGAGCGATGCTGACAATGATCTTTTCGCTTTTTCTTCGGAGCGTTTTATGCTTGTTAAGCCTTATCTGCCGTGCTTTGCGGTCAGGTAGGGTGAATTTTGCGCGACGTCGCGCAAAATTGGCAAAACTCTGAAAAGCCTTGAGCGCCAATGGATTTGGGGGATATTTTTGAGGCGAAAAAAATGGTTTTTTTTAAGGAAGTGCTGAAGAAAATTATCTTGATAGGTCCCTGAGCAAAGGACGAAGTCCGTCGAAAGAAGGGCCGGAACTTCGAGTTTCAGGCCCTTCGACGACGCTCGCGCTTTGCTCAAGGACCTATTAATACTTTTTTAATACTTCAAAAACTTATCCACTGGCTTTTCAATGCTGTCAAAGCGGCCGTTGCCAACGCGCAGCACCGCTAAATTTCTTTGCACTAAACCATTCGGTAAAAATCTGAAAGTTCCGTCAATGCCACTAAAGCCATTAATTGGCGGATTTGCTGGATTGGTGAAATCATTAATTGTCGGAACTTCACCTTTCTGGCGATCAACCAATTTTGAAATTGCCGCAACTAAATCGTAAGTGATTGAAGAAATTCTCGGCGGAAATTTGCTGTAAGTTTGGTAATAATTTTTTTCGAAAGCGCGAAATTTTTCGCTTTCAGGGGCCGCAAACCAACCACCAAGCAAGTTGTAATCAGAAAGGGTTGAAGAGTCGTCCCATTGGTTGGTGCCGATGATTTGAAAATCTCTCTCGTCTTTATTTTGCGCCTTAATCGCTGCGACAATTTTTGACAAAATTTTGCCCGATTCTGGAATCATGATTACTTGCGAATAAGTGCGATCTGATTCGCTGGTGGCAGTTTTTTTCGATTTTTTTGAGTGAGGTGCCACCACAAAAGCGTTAACCACGTGGTCGGCAATTCGATCAACATCTTTCTCGTTTGATTCGTAAAATTCAGCAGTGACGAAAGTTCCGTCGCGACCTTTAACAATTTTTTTGAACATTGCAGTCACGGTGTTGCCGTATTGGCTGTTGGGCGCGACGATTGAAAAACTGAATTTTCCCTGTGCCAAAGAATAGCCAACAATCTTGTCAATTTGCGCTTCCAACAACATTCCGGCGAGAAAAATTCCGCCTTCATTGGTGGTTTTGCCCATTAGTAATTGGTTGTTGGAAAGCGAAATTACGGTGATTTTATTTTTCTTAGCCGAGCTTTCGATGGCCTCAATTGATTGGCTGAAAACTGGTCCGATGACAATTTTAATATTACGTTCAACAACTTCTGCGAAGGCTTTTTGGGCTTCTTGTGCAGTCTCTTTGGAGTCAATTAAAATCAGCTCAACATTGTGATTTAAATCATTTTCAAAAAGTGACATTGAGGCAGCGTTGAAAAGGCTCCAGCCCAAATCTTTATTCTTGCCGCTGAAAGGTAAAAACAGTGCAACTTGCACCTTTTTTTGCACTGCTTTTTGGGTGTTTAATTCGCGCGATTCAAATTGTTGGTGAGTTTCGGGAATGGATG
>CANMEW010000104.1 GCA_947496905.1 Rickettsiales bacterium
TCTCCATCTCCTTCGCAAATCACAATTTTGCGCGAAGCTTCTCCGAAATTTGTAGAACTTTTTGCGTACCCTTTGACAGCTTTATTTAAGCCCTTCTCCCACTCCTTCGGGATTACGATGTGCGGTAATATGTCGCTAAACTTACTCGAGTTTTTATTGAATTGTTGTCCGCAAAACTCAGAAAACTCTCTGTTATCAAAGAGTTGATCACCTGCAGCTTTTATTTGAATCGCAATTGCATCACCCCTAGTTATTATTGCTCGCAAGGCTCCAACTGGAAATACGTGCGACCTCATTAATAAATTATTACCAAGTGAATCGCCCCGTGTGTAATCGTTATTAATCGTAAAAAGTCTGTTACTTAGATGAATCTCATCAACGCTCTGCTTTGGTTTTTCAGGTGTGTCTTGAAGGAAAGCCAATAATCTTCGCGCAGATTCTGTTGGTGATGATGGCGGTGTGCGCTGCTCTTTCTCCATTGCATTTAAATCTACCGGCAATGCCACGTCAGAAGAATTTTCGCTAGGTACGCTAGAACTAGCCCCAGATTTATTTTTTTTCATGATTTCTCCTAAGTAGTTTTTGATTTAGACTCTGCTACGACAATTCATCCTTAGTGAATTGAATAAAACTAAAAGCGATGAGGATGACATCGCAATGGCGGCAAGCAGCGGCACAACTTGTCCTGCGACGGCAAATGGAATTGCGATTAAATTGTAAATCAACGCAATTAAGAGATTCTGCTTCATCAGGAAAATCGCTTTGCTTGAGGAGTTAATGAGGTCGATGATCGGCATTAATTTCTGACCTTGAATAATGATGTCGGCAATATTTTGCGAGATGTCGGAGGCTTTAGAAAAAGAAATTGAGACATCGGCCAAAGCCAGAGCTGGAGCGTCGTTAAGACCATCACCAACCATAATAAATTTCTCGTTTTTTGCTTTTTGTTTTTCAAGAAATTGCACTTTTGAAATTGGAGTTTGCTCGGAATAAAACTCATCAATTCCCAATTTTTTGGCAACATTTTCTACGATTAACTCACCATCGCCCGAAAGAAGAATAATTTTTTTACCCATCTTTTTCAACTGCCCCACCGCTATTTGCGCGTCCTCTTTGATTTCATCTTCGAACAAAAACATCAGCTCATCTTCGCCAAATTTCATGAAGCAGATTAGATGTTTTTCATCGGATTCAAAACTTTCTTCAATCCCACAAAAACTTTTTCTTCCCAACTTCAAAGACTTATTCTGAAAACTAGATTCCAGTCCAAAACCTTGATGCTCCTCGATTTGCAGCTCCTCCAACTCTCCATCGTAACTTTCCGTCAGTGCGACCGAAATTGGATGTTTACTTTTTTTAGCAAGAGAGGCGGCGAGCTTTAAAAAGGATTTTTTTCTCTCGCCGTCAAAAGAAATTTTTAGATTTTCATTCAAAAGAAAAACGTCGATCAACTTAGGCTGACCAACGGTTAGACTGCCAGTCTTGTCAAAAACAATTAGATCAATTTCTCGCAACTTTTCCAGCGCCTCACCAGATTTTACCAAAATTCCTTTTCGAATAAAATTTGAAATGGCAATGGTCTGAACTATTGGTATTGCTAGTGCCAAAGCACATGGACAGGTGATGATTAAAACCGCAGTGGCATTCATCAAAGAAATTTCCCAGCCCGATTTAAAATAAAAACACCACAAGCAAAAGGTTAGAAATGCCAATAGGTGAACGGCTGGGGTGTAGAATTTTGCCAAGCGATCCGCAATGCGAATGTAGTGATTTTTTGCATTGTCGACTTCTTCGCTCAAGCGGATGATCTCAGCAATGACGCTATTCTGCGCTGATTTGGTAATTCTTATTCTTAGCGGCGACAATAAATTTATTGTACCCGCAAACACATTTTGATTTTTTCTAACCCGCTTCGGCAGGCTTTCTCCAGTGATTAGTGAGCTGTCAATCTCACTCTCTCCTTCCAGCACAATTCCGTCAGCAGCAATTTTTTCTCCCGCCGCAACCACTAGAATCATCCCCTCAAGCAGCTGCTTAATTGGTAAAATTCTGATTTTTGAATTCTCCTCAACGCACCCAAAACTTGCAGCAAGCAGAGTAAACTCTGAGGCAATGGAGAAGGCTTTTTTTCGCGCTTTTAAATCGAGGTAGCGACCAATCAGCAGAAAAAAAATCAGCATTACTGCGGAGTCGAAATAAATGTGAGCGCCGCTACGAAAAGTTTCGAGAAGACTCACTAAGCAGGCCAAAAAAATCGCAATCGAAATTGCCAAATCCATGTTGGGATAGCCCGCCTTTATTGACTTGAAGGCTGATGAAAAAAATGGACGAGAGGAGTAGATGATGACGGGAAGAGCGAGGAGAGAGGAAAAAAATTGTAGCAAATTTCTGGTCGAACTGCCCATGTCAATCACGTCAGAAAACCACAGTGAGAAAGAAAATAACATGATGTTACCAGCCCCAAAGCCAGCAACTGCAAGGGCTAGAAGGATTGAGTTATTATATTTTTTTTCTGACTGATTTAAAATTTCTGCATCGAATGGAAGTAGTTTGTAGCCAATTTCGTGAATTAAATGAACAAGCTCGTTGCCGATTTCTGCGCCACCATTCCATCTCAGAAATAGAGTTTTTCTGGAAAGATTAATGCGCGCGGTAACGACATTTTTTTGTTTTTTTAGAATGCTTTCAATCAACCAAACACAGGCTGCGCAATGTAGCCCCTGCACCATTAAGGAAGTTGTGTGGGCACCATTTTTTTCATCAGCAACAAACTCAGAAATGTTAATTTCCTCAGCAATTTCTGGCTTAATTTTTCTAACAGCTGGGTCGATTGCGCGCAGCTTGTAGTAATTTTCAAAACCCAATTCATTCACGATTTTGTAGGCAGCAGCGCATCCCAAGCAGCAAAATTCTTCTTCGATTTTTTTAGTATCTTCTCCGCAATGTAAGCATTTCGTGTTTGGCATCATCATTGAATGACGTAACGTTTCACTTCTTGAAATGCGTCATCACCCCTTACTGCAACTAGCTCCACATCCCACTGCCCCTTCAAAGGAAAAATAATTTTAGCTTCGTAAAGAGAATTGTTCAGCTCAGCTTTTTGAGAAAAATCAAAACCTACTTGTGTCGGACGTTTAAAATTAACGGTCACATCCGCGTCAGTAATTGGCTGAGAATTTTTGTCCAAAAACTTGATGAAAAACTCCCCCGAAAGACCGCTAATTTTTTGGTATTTAATTGCCGCCTTCCAGCCGGTTTCAGCCTGTTTTTTTACTCTGATGATGGTGTCGTTGTAGTGCAGTCCCTTATGGTAGGAATCTTCAGTGACAATGCCGCGCCAAGTTTTGCTTGAGATGTAAATGTAGAAAAAATTGACCGAAACCACCACCGCAAAAAAGGCAAAAAAAATGTAGGGTATTTTACTGCGTTTTTGCTTTGTCATTTTTTGGATGAGTGGATGCGAGAAATACAAAATTTGAGGTCGCTTGAAATTTTTGCGAAGTCAGCATCGGTGATTTCTCTACGTGCGATGAGGACGTAATCGTGATGATTTTTGGCGTAAAGTGGGGAGAGAATGCGGAAGAGTTCGCGCAGCCTTCTTTTAGCGCGATTACGCAGAACAGCAGACTTACTAACTGTCTTGGAGACAGTGTAGCCAACGCGGTAGAAGTTTTCGGCGTTTTTATTTTTGACTAGATTTTGGAAGTAAAATTCCGAAGTGGGGGCTGAGAGGAGGAGGATGGTTTTGGAGTGAAACTTTGCGCCAGTTTTACTAATTTTTTGAAAATCTGCAGATTTTGTAATTTGTAGAATTTTCAAATTTTGAGACTCGTTCGAAGATTGAACAGTAGCTGACGGAAAGACTTGGGAAAGTTATTTTGAGATGCTAAACTGAAAGAGTAGTGCGACCTTTTGCGCGTCTGCGGGAAAGTATTCTACGACCACCAACTGTTGCCATTCTTGCTCTGAAGCCATGTCTTCTTTTGCGCACTAATTTGCTTGGCTGCCAAGTTCTTTTCATAAATTACCTAAGATGTTGGGATTGTACTTGAACCAGATTCAGTACCAAATTCAGTATTCGGCTTCTTGAAGCTGAATGGGAATAATTTTTGAGCTGGTAAGTCGCGGGAAATGAGGGGTTTCAAAGAAGCGCGGCAAGTTAGAAATCCACACTTTCAAATGCAAGAAGGCATTGTTCACTGAAGTAAAAAAGTCGTAATTTTAACTTACTTTAATCCCATATTTTTTTCCTAAGTAGGCTTCAACAGCTTTGCGATCTGAAGTTTTTAGAACTCCGTCAAAAGCAATTACTTCCGAAATAAAACCGGTGTGATATTGGCCAATAGTACG
>CANMEW010000105.1 GCA_947496905.1 Rickettsiales bacterium
CGATCAATAGTGGCAGGAACTGTTTTTTCACATTTTGGCAAACTGGGGGCTTCTGGGTATTTAAAACAAGAAGACGAGAAGGAGTATGAAAAAAAACAGCACGAGGGGAAGTACGAGATTCTTAAATCAATAGCAGGATCTATCGCGCATGAAATGCGCAATCCACTTAATGCAATCAGGCTTACCATGAATCAGATACTTGATTCTAGTCTAAAATTGAATGGAAACATCAGCAACCCACAATCACCAACGGACTATCACTCTTTGACGGTTAGTAAATCTAGCGATGCTATTTTAAACTCTATTAAAAGGGCTAATGAAGTTATTAACATGCTTCTCAGTAACCTCAAAGATGAATCACAAAACATAGACCTCTCAATATTTTCCTCGGCCAAAATTTTATAAAAAACATTGGAAGAATACGGATTTTATACGGAGGAAGAAGGAAGAAGAGTCTCAATCAGAATCGAAACCGATTTCTTAATAAAAGCAGAGGAAACCCTTGTCATATACGTTTTGTTTAACCTGATCAAAAATGCCATCTTCTACCTTAAAGCCCATCCTGACTTAACGATAACCATTATTTCAAAAATAGAAAACGGCAAAAATATTATCGTAGTTCATGATACTGGACCAGGGATTCCAGCCGACAAAGCAAAATGTATTTTTGATAATTTTTTTACTTTTGGTAAGAAAAATGGAACAGGTCTCGGACTGTCATTTTGTGCCAGAACCATGAAAAGCTTTAATGGTGCTATTGAGTGTCAATCTGAGCTAGGTAAATATACGAATTTCATACTTTCGTTTCCCAATATTTCCGAAGAAGAGAAAGATAGTTTTGAAAACAAATTATTGAGACGTAGAGAGGTAAAAAAAATTCTCGTAGTGGATGACGATCAAGTTAGCTTAATGCTAAGCCAAAGCATACTTGAAAAAAGCATAGAATCAGTATCTTGTGACCTTGCTCTAGATGGAAAATCTGCCGTAGAAAAGGTGCGACATGTTCGGTATGACGCAATATTGATGGATCTAGAAATGCCAATAATGGACGGCTTTGAAGCAACAATAGAAATAAGAAAAATTGATCAGCTTATTCCAGTAATAGCTCACACATCAAACAGATTAAGCGAGTCAAGAAAAAGAGCCTTTAATGTTGGCTTCAACAGCTACATGGTGAAACCAGTTCACATACAATCTATCTATCGAACCGTTGCCAGATGGGGAATGCTAAAAATCAAAGAAAATTTGGTGATTGGTACTAGTGAGGAACTAAGAAAATTGACCGGTACAAAAATATTATTTGCCGACGATCAAGACATTAACGGCCTTCTTACCTCAAATTTCTTAAGAAATTATGGCATCGAAGTTGTTTCAGTTAGTGACGGAAAAGAATTATTCGACACATTCACTGAAGGCTTCGCTAGCAACAAAATTTTCGACTTAATTTTGACTGACATCAACATGCCGAATCTTGATGGTTTAGAAGCGACAAAATTGATTAGAGAGTTTCAAGCGAATAATAAATCTTCCTACATCACTCCAATAATTGCTTTAACTGGAAATTCGACAGCGGAAGAAATCAGGCAAATTCTTGCCACCGGAATGGATGATTATTTTATCAAGGGAGACGACTACAAAGAGCTAGTTACAACGCTACTTTTTTGGATTAACGATGCAAAAATCATGCATGTCAGCAATGGTTAGGGGACACTCTGAAAAACCTAGATTTTTCGAGGAGTTTGAAGTGACGGCGAAGCCGGAAAAATGCATCGCATTTTTAACTGAAAACGGGAATGAGCGAAGCGAATCCCGAGGAAAAAAATTTGCGAGCAGGAAAGCGTACTCTGATGTACGTGCTCGCGAGCAAATTTGTCTGACGACACAAGTGACTCTGTCACTTGCAACTCGTTCGATTAAAAATAAAAAAACCTACGAGTAAAATTACCGGAAAAGATGGTTTTTCAGAGGTTCCCTAAAGACAACTACCGACTAATCACGATCAAATGACATTAAATAGCACCTCTAAAAAAGTTCTAATAGGAAAAATTATTTCAGCCTTCGGGATTAAGGGCGAAGTAAAGATTCTCAGCTATTTAGACAACCCGCTCAAGATTGAAAAATACAAAATTTTTGACGCGCTCGGAAATTCTCTTTCTATCAAAATTAGCAACAAAGGCAAGGCCGCCATTGGCTCCAACTCTTCTGGAGAAGCTGTTTTAATTGCGAAGATTGATGGTGTGCTCGATCGCACCGCTGCAGAAAAATTACGCGGCACCGATCTTTACGCTGATCGCAAAAATTTTCCCTCAACAAAATCTGACGAATTTTACTACGCTGATTTAGTCGTTCTTGATGTGATCGACATGTCGTCAAAAAAAATTGGGAAAGTTTTGAATGTGCTTGATTACGGCGCTGGCGGCATCATCGAAATTGAATTCGATGAAATTAATCCAGAAATAAGTGAGGAGAAAATCGAGAGTTTTTCTTTCAGAGATGAAATTTTTCCGGAAATAAATTTAGAAGCGGGCTTCCTGCGAATCGACCCACCAGAAATTGCCGCAGCTGATCTCTAAAAATTTTTGTAGTAACGCAGTAATAGACCAAAATCATTTTGGGTTTCGAGGCTTGTTTTGTAGTCTGTGCGTTGATTTTTGTGACCAAGCTGAATTAAAAATTTGTCGAAAAAATTATTCTTTTTGAACTCGTAGCCCAAGGATATTTCTGACAGGTTTTGATCAAAACCAGCTTGGTCGATGTGTAAATTTTTTCTCTCCGCGTAAGTCAAGGTAACATTCCAATTGCGGTAAATTTTTCCCACCGCACTGGCGGTAAAATAATTTTCGGTAATGTCTGAATTACCGCCTAAATTGCGGGTATTTTGATATTCCACCAAACCGTCGAGAGTAAAATTTTTTACGATCGGATATTGGTAATTTAAGCCCGCGACAAAACCTTTTTGATTGTCAATTTTTGTTGCCGTCACCGAGCTTGCGCGCTCATTCACCGCTAAGTTCGAATAGGCGAAGTGGTAAGATAATTTCTCCTTGTCGCCGAATTTTTCTCCAAAATCAAAATTAACATCAAGCGAGGCAACATAGGACTGTAAAGACCTTGCATCTCCCGGCTTGGCATCAAATTTATGGTCAGAATCGCGACCAGTAATTTTGGCATTGTCGATATTTTTACGGTCATTGGTGAAGGCGCTGATGCCAAATACATACTGACCAGTTTTTTTGATGTCTCCCAAGCGGTACATGGCATCAAGCCCAAGCTTCTCTCTCAGGCGATAATTTTCAGCCACGCTCCACGCCCAAATGCCGCGACTCCACTTCCACGCCGTTCCGTAATCGGGGTTAAATTTTCCAGCAACAAAGGCGAAATTTTTACTGTCGTAAACAAGGGTGAGTTCTTCAGCGTGAATGCCTTCATCTTCAAAAGAGCGATCTCCGCCGCCAGAAGAAAGTTGATGCCGACGCTCATCTTCCGATGCTTGATGTGACCGCTCCAATGCCAGAAAACTGTTAATCGAAATATTTGGTGTGAGGTTGATTGTCGAATAAAGTCGTGATCTTACCTCGCTGTCGCGATATTCTTCCTTGCGGTCAGTCGCTTGGTAGGTGTCGCTCAGCACTACATCGGTGACGGATTTGCTGGAAATATTCGGCTCGAAAATTGACGATTTTTTTGCATTAAATTTCTTGCTGTCTTCTTCGACCAAGCTTCTCAGAATGCTCGGAGAAACTTCCTCCTCGGCAGAAACTTCCGCACAGAAAAAAATAGAAAAAAAACTCAGAGTTAGAAAAAATTTTCTCATTTTCGCAAAAAATTAAATTTTGAATTTGGTATTCATGTCCATCGCAATCCTGATCGCAGCAAGCTTTTCCCTCGGCTTTTTCGTTGAAAGCATCATCGGCTTCGGCGGAGGTTTAATTGCCTATTCGATACTTGGATTTTTTATGGATCTGAAGGAGATGATTTTAGCTGGACTTTACATTGGAACCTGCGCTAGCAGCTACATTTTCTACACCGACAGGAAGTCTTTCGATAAAAAAATTTTTAAATCTTTAGTGCCGCTCTGCGTGATTGGAACAATGGTGGGAGCATTTCTTTTTGCCAAACTTTCTTCTGAAATTTTGTCATTAATTTTTGGAATAATTTTGATTGCCTTGGCGATCAAAATCATGTTTTTCGACAAATTCACCTTACCAAAAATTCTGAAGAAAAAATTAATTTTGATTTTCGGAATTTCTCAAGGCGCCTTCGGAATTGGTGGGCCATTTTGGGTGAATGCC
>CANMEW010000106.1 GCA_947496905.1 Rickettsiales bacterium
GATGAAAAAAATAAAGAGAGTGAGTTAAGGCAGGTAATGGGATGGTTGCCAGAGGCTGGGCAAATTGCCTTTGTACGTCAACAAAAGCCACTAGGACTAGGTCATGCAATTTGGTGCGCGAGAAATTTTATTGCTTCAAACGAAGCCTTTGTGGTCATTCTTGCTGACGAAATGATGATGCAAAGCCAAGGAAGAAGAAGAAATTTTCTGGGCGAAATGATTGATCTTTACCAAGCCAAAGAAGAAGTCGCAAGCGTTGTAGCTGTTGATGAAATCGACATCAAGGACACTGAAAAATACGGAATTATTGCCATTGACGGCAAAGAAAAAATTACCGACATGGTGGAAAAACCTAAGTCCGACAAGGCTCCGTCGAATTTAGCAATTACCGGTCGCTACATCCTTCAGCCAGAAATTTTTGAATTTTTGTCAAAGTTCGAAATTGGTTCTGGTGGTGAAATCCAGCTTACCGACGCCATGAAGGCAATGTGCAAAAGGCATCCTTTTTACTACAAAAAAATCGATGAAACTCGCTTCGACTGCGGTAATGTTCTCGGCTACCTTGAAGCAAACATTGCCTTCGCTCTCCAAAATGATGTGATTCGTGATGACGTCAAAAAAATATTAAAAAAATACACTTAAAATTCTTTACGCCGCACGGGCGGCGCCCCGCATTCATGGGGAATCCCCCGCCTTCATGGGGAATTCTGATACCGAATCTGATTGAATTCAGACGCAATCAGTTCGGTATCATCAATCAGATTCGGCATCATTTATGAAATCAAAAACAGCGATTGTCTTTCCGGGACAAGGTTCTCAAGCGGTTGGAATGGGCAAGGATCTATTCGAAAATTTTTCTTCAGCGCGAGAAATTTTTCAAAAAGTTGACGATATTTTGTCGGTCAATCTTTCCAAAATCATGTTTGACGGTCCATCTGACGAACTCACAAAAACAGAAAATGCGCAACCGGCTTTAATGGCGGTTTCAATGGCACTAATTACTGTTTTGGAAAAAGAGCTCGGTAAAAAATTTGAAGATGTCTGCGCTTTTACCGCCGGACATTCTCTGGGTGAATATTCTGCACTTTGCGCCGCCAAAGCGATCAGCCTCGAAGAAACAGCAAAGCTTTTGCAAATTCGTGGTCGCGAAATGGCGAAATGTGGAGAAAAAACGCAAGGTGCAATGGCAGCTATTCTTGGCGTCGAAATAGACGTCGCGGAGGCGATTGTTGCTGAAGCGGCGCAGGGTGATGTTTGTCAAATTGCTAATGACAATTCGGTTGGGCAAATCGTGATTTCCGGTTCAAAAGTTGCGATTGATCGCGCAATTGAAATCGCCAAAGGGAAGGGTGCGAAGCGTGCCATTGCTCTTCCCGTGAGCGGTGCTTTTCATTCCGCACTAATGCTTGATGCACAACATGAAATGAAAATTGCCCTGACAAAGGCGGAAATAAAATCGCCAAGCGTATCACTTGTTGCCAACGTCACTGCAAATATTGTTTCCGATCCAAATCACATTCGTGAGCTACTCACAAGGCAAATTACTGGTTCAGTAAAATGGCGTGAAACCATGCTATTCTTTGCTGCCAATGGTGTTGAGGAGGTGATTGAGATTGGCTCAGGAAAAGTTCTCGCGGGTTTGGTTGGAAGAACTTGTCAAAATGTAAAATCGCGATCGATCCAAAATTTTGAGGATTTGCAAAGTCTGTAGATGATGAAATTCGACTTAGAAAATAAAAAAAAATTGGTCATTAAAATTGGCTCCTCATTACTGGTTGAGGAAGGTAAGTTGCGTGAGAAATGGTTAAAAAAATTTACTGCTGACGTCGCCGATCTAATCAAAAATAATTTCCAAATCACTATTGTTTCATCTGGTGCCATCGCCCTAGGCCGTTCTGTTTTAAAGGTTGTAGGGAAAAAATTATTGCTCGAAGAAAAGCAAGCGGCGGCAGCAATCGGACAAATTCAACTAATGAGTTTTTACCGAGATTTTTTTAAAAAATTAAATTTAGACGTAGCACAAATTTTACTCACAGCTGCCGACTGCAACTCTCGCGAGCGTTACCTTAATTCTAAAAATACCATTGACACTTTGCTAAAAAATCAGGTCATTCCGATTGTGAATGAAAATGATTCCGTGGCGGTTGATGAAATAAAAATTGGAGACAATGACCGTCTTGCCGCACGCGTGGCGCAGATGATTTCCGCTGATGTGATGATTTTATTTTCCGACATTGATGGGCTCTACGATAAAAATCCAAAAACCGAAAAAAATGCTCAGCTAATTCCAGAGGTTTTTACGATTTCAAAAGAAATTGAAAATATGGCTGGCGGCGCAGTTTCTCTGGTTGGAACTGGTGGCATGATTACAAAAATTTTAGCAGCGAAAATGCTAACCAACTCTGGATGCGATACCATCATCGCTAATGGAACCGCAACTAATGCGCTACAGAAACTGGTGAGCGGCAAGCAAAATTACACAATTTTTTACAGTAAAAAAAAAGCTGAAAAGTCGCGTAAAAACTGGCTTTCTGGCTTTTTGAATGCGAGAGGTGAAGTGGTGGTTAATGCTTGTGCAGCGGAGGCTTTGAGAGGTAAAAAAATTAGCTTACTTCCAATTGGCGTCGTTGCGGCAAAAGGAAAATTTGAAAAAGGTGATGCGGTTTTTATTAAGGATGAAGATGGTAATCACATCGCTAGCGGCATCAGCAATTACGGCATTGTGGATGCAAAAAAAATCTTAGGGAAAAATTCTCCTGAGATAAAAAAAATTCTCGGAAATTCTGCAAAAAAAGAGTTAATCCACGCGGATAATTTGACGGTGCTCTGAACTTCCAAGATCTCAAAAATTACAATTTTGTTCTCACTAAAAAATCCCACACAAAAAAATACGAATCAGCGCGCCAGTGTAGCAAAAGGCGCGAACAGATTTTTATTGCCGGTGATTTGTTTTGTTTTTCTCGGAGTTCTTTTTGGAAGTGAGTCAATCCGTGCGCAAATCGAAGGTCTTTACGATGAGAAAAATGACCAAGTAGCTGGGATTAACGCGCTAATGCTGGCGGTGTCGAACAATGATGTGAATGGTGTAAAATTTTTTAGCAAAGCGGGTAGGGCGCTGGTGAATCAAAAAAACTTTGGAGGCGCTACTGCGCTTCATCTTTCCTGTCGTGAAAAAAATTTCGAAATCACCAAAATTTTAATCGAGAGTGGAGCGGATGTTAACGTGATCGACAATGAGGGTTGGACGCCGCTAATGCGCGCCACCTTGTCCGGAAATAAAAATATTGTTAGCCTTCTACTTTCTAAGGATGCTCAGGCGAGTAATGTTAATTTGATCGGGGAGTCGGCAATAATTCACGCCGCACTTGCGGATTGCAGCGAGTGTTTGGATGTCATGTTTGAGAAATTTAATTTCATCAAATTGATGGATATCAGGCTGCTCAAAGCGCAACTTACTGACGCTTTCATAATTTCTAGAAACCGTGACAATCAGGCGGCGCAAGGCTTAATCGAGGCCTATTTGGACAAGGCGATAAAAATGTCGCCATTGATGGAGAAGGAAAAAAATGAAGTGTCTGCAAAAAAAGAATCTGTTGCTGCAAATCAGGTGGTGGACAAGGTTTTTAAAATTACTTCCTCAGAAACAGAAACTGTGAATCAGTCTGAGAAAGCACCAGTGCCAATGATTGCCAAGCAAGATGACAAAAGATCTTTGGTGCAAAATATCTCTCTAGCGCCAGCAGAAAAACCGTCAGAACAGGTCATTGCTAAAATTTCTAAAGCTGCACCACCAGCGGCTCCTGCGGTTGTAATCGTCAAAAAATTTAGATTCATTTCTGGTCCGCAAGGAAAAGAAATCAAAGCTGAAACTAGTCAAAAACAAAATTTTAAATTTTCCGGAAACTGCAAATGCGATGAGAGTGAAAGCCCTAAGCGGGCATTTCCATCTAGTAAAAAAAACGACCAAGAGGTGATTTTTTTAATTAGAAAATCATCAAATCCGAAGGTCGAAACACAGACGATTGTTGGTCAAAAAACTGACAAAACCGTCTTTAAATTTCAGAAAGGTCCAGCGGGGAAGGTGGTTAAAAAAATTATTAAACGCGGATCTAAGTCTAATCCTGCAGTGATTGAAGAGGAGGCCGCAACGAAGCCAGTTGAGCAAAAAATTGAACAAAAACAACCAGCCTTAGTTGAGAAAAAAATTCCAAAAAAAGATGTGCTT
>CANMEW010000107.1 GCA_947496905.1 Rickettsiales bacterium
GAAGCCGAAAAAATGCACCGCATTTTTAACTGAGAACGGGCATGAGCGAAGCGAATCCCTAGGCAACAAATTTTTGAGCAGGAAAGCGTACCTTGATGTACGTGCTCGCGAAAAAATTTGGTAACGAAAAAATTTCCGGAAAAGATGGTTTTTCAGAGGTTCCTTTTCTTGGTGATCGTATTTTCTTCCTACTGTTTCAGCCCAAGTGCTGGGATGCACAACATCTGCCTTTCTTTCTTCCTCAGGAATAACTTGTTCTGCCGTTTTTTTTATTTCCTCTCCACGCTGCTCATTTTTTACTGTGACGCTTAAGCTTTCTGCGGAGAATAGTCCCGCCTTCATTTCTTGCGTCAGAAGACTTTTATCGACCATAAAAACTGGAACTTCGCTAACTGCATCCCCAGCTTGATTATGGCATCTCTAAAAATTGCTTTTTACGGAAATTTTTAGAGATACCCTTAATGGATCGACTTCGTGACTTCGGATGTATTCCGCAGGATTTTTACCATATTCTACCAAAAGCTTTGCGACTTCAGGAGATGATTCTCCACCATTAACCGCCCACATCGCCGTTACTGTTGGATCTTGTGCGAAGTTTATTATTTGCCTCGCGCGCTGTTCTGCAGTGTTGGCAATGTCAGAACCAGGAAATGGAAATTCTCTGCTGACGCTGTCAGGCAAAAAAGTAGTCTCAAAACCCATGCTCGCAATTTTTGCCGCATCTTGTTCGATGATGCTGCCTGATTGGTCGCCGCTGCAACCCGGAGTGATTAAAGCTATTTTCATTGAACTCTAACTTTTGGTTCAATTTTGATGAAGCTTACAGCGACGAGTGAGATCCATCGCAAAGCACGCCATTTTTACTGCGCTTGCAGCCGCAGAAATAAATGACCTTACTTTCGGTCGCCTCAAACATTACCGACTTCATCACGCTGGTTCCGTCTTCATTTTTGTAATTCTTGTGAGAGCCATCGCAGAAAGGCTGACTTTTAGATGCTCCGCATGCGCACCAGAAATATTTTTTGCCCGCCTCAACCTCAACTTTAAAAGGAGATCTCGCAGCGATTTTTGGTAATTGGTTTTCCATAAAATTATAAAATTAAGTTGTTGATGCCGTCAAAATCCATCACCTCGAAACCCGCTTTATGCGCCTTTTCGTAGTAATACATTTCTCTGAAAATTTTTACCTCATCACGAGAAGGTAAAATAATGGTGATGATATTTTTGTTAAATTTTGACTTTGTCGAAGACAGCGCTTTCAGAACCGAATCGAGATATTTTGGATTGCCCAAATAGGCCAAATATTTATCAAGCTTTTGCTTGAGGACAGTTTCTGCAGAAGATTTATCTCTGTCCTTTTGTTGGTTAAATTCTGCAAAATAGTTACATGCCTTGAAGTCAATGATGTAGAGCTTTTCTGCGTTAATGAAAGCTACTTCGCAGAGTAGTAATTTTGCTTTTTGTTCGTCAAAATTTGCCGGTAAAAAATAATCCTTATTTGCCAAACTGCCTGTCGCCTTCATGGTAAAAACAAGGTCTGCGATCAGTTTTTTTGAAGCATCTTCTGGATGAGTTTCGGCGCTAGATTTTTTAACATTCACTGCTCCAGCAACGCTTCCGACATTTGCAACCACGCCTCCCGCAGAAATTTTATCAAAAAAATCCGAGATATTTTTTGAAATTTTTCCGATCAGATTTTTATTCGTTTCAACTTCTACCTTGTAGCTGTCGCTTAGTTTTTTGTAGAGATCATTGCCAACTTTTAAAATCGCATCTTTGGAATCCTTCATTGCCGCATCTTGAACCAAACTCCAGTCTTTCATTCTCGCACTAATTTCCCCAGTTTTTTGCAAGGCTAGCTCAACTTGTTTTTCCGCACCAAGCCTGATTTTAACTTCGATTTCCTTTTCTTTTCTGATCTCATCTATTTCGCGCAACAGGGCTTCCACCTTGTCATTATCAGCCTTGATTATTTGCGCCAATTTATATTCGACGCTTTTTTTATCCTCATATTCCTTGTCGAATTTTTGCTGCAATTCACGAATTTCGCTGGTGGATGAAAGCCTGAAACGCGAATAGCGGAAATAAACGAACATCATCATAACAGCCATGCCGATGTTACTAAGAATGATGTAAATCATAGCTCGAGAAGTGTTAATTAATTGCGGAAGTCTGCGTAATTGCTAGATTGTCGATCAACCTAACGCCGCCCAGATAAGCGGCAATGAATATTCTAGCCGAAATGTCAGCATTAGCGTCGTCAAGTAAACGCAAATTTTTTTCGTCACGCATTTCAAAATAATCGATTTTTTCAAATCCGATTTTGAGCAATTCCTCACTTTTTTGCTGTAAAATTTTTTGGTGATTTTTTTCGCCATTCTGAATGGCATTTTTTATTTCCGACAAAACTCGAAATATGTTTTCCGCCTTCTCTTTATTACTTTCGGACAATCTTTGATTTCGCGAAGACATCGCCAATCCATTTTCTTCACGCAGAGTTTCATGAGCAAAAATTTCAACTTCGAAATTTAAATCTGACGCCAATTTTTTAATGATTAAAAGCTGCTGAAAATCCTTCTGTCCAAAAATTGCCACATCCGGTTTGACGATGTTAAAAAGCTTAGAAACAATCAATGCTACGCCATCAAAATGGCCAGGGCGCGCACTTCCGCAAAGACAGTCAGTAAAATTTGTTGGGATGATTTTGAAGGAAAAGTCTTTGGAGAAAATTTCCGATTCTTCCGGCAAAAAAACATGCGTTGCGCCAGAATTTTTTAACCTCTCCAAATCTTGCTCAATTTGACGCGGATATTTTTCGTAATCGCGTAAATCATTAAATTGCGCCCTATTCACAAAAATACTCACAACCACATTCTGCGCGAGCTCAGAACCTTTTTTTACCAAGGCCAAATGACCCTCATGCAAAGCCCCCATCGTTGGAATGAAGGCAATTTTTTCTCCGGATTTTTTCTTGGAATTGAGATGAAATCTGATTTCTGAAATGGTTTTTGTGATCAACATTTGGGATATCTAACAGTGTCTAATTTTATCATCTTCTAATAAAGTGGTTACCTCTCTGACAGAAACGGAACTGCTGGCAACGCAATTATTTTGCTCAGTTCTTTCTCTCTCCTCCTGAACTATTGGATCAGCAAATCTCACTCTCTTAATTTTATCGGACCATCTCAATTCCAAGCCAGACTTCGATTCTTCTACATTAGTAAGGTCTTGCAGAGGCGGTCTTAGTCCAAATCTATTCTCTAGGTAAAATGAACTGACCCCATTTTTTAAACAATCTATCCCTCTCAAACTGACGAGCGGAATCACTCATAATTTCTAACAATTAATGATTCCAGTTTTTCTACTTTTCTTTTTCTAATCATTCTGCCCTGCAGCCCATCTTAAGATCTTAAGATGGGCTGCAGGGCGGCGCGAAATTTTTGGCTTAGTTTTGCGCCGAAATTCCGCTTGGTTCTTTCGTGGGTGATGTCTGGTTTTGCCGCAAACATCTTTGGTAAAAGAGTGCTGGCGGCATTTTTAACGCAGAGTGGATTCGTCTGTGGTTGTAGTAGTGAATTTGTAGAGCAATTGCCTCGATCAACTCACCTCTAGTTTCGTAAATCATTGGATGGCCAAGCTCGAGCTTAAACTTTTGGCAAAAGGATTCTTGCTTGCCGTTTTGCCAAGGGCTGCTTTTAGCGCTCATTGAGGCTTGGATGTTTTGTGCGATTAGAATCTCGTTCAAATCTTTGCTACGATACTCGCTGCCTTGGTCAGAATGGAAGATCTCCGGAGGCTTATTTCTCTTGTTTAGCGCAACCTTAAGAGCTTCGGTGACGAGTTGCGAATTATGCCTCACGCCAAAATTCCAGCCGATGATCTCTCGAGTGTAGGCATCAAGCACTGTCGCCAAATAAACGAACTTGCTGTTTGCTTGAGGCAAGTAAGTGAAGTCGGAGACCCAAGCCTGATTCGGCCTGTTTACAACCGCTTTAGCAAAAAGATTTTGATGGCGATTAATGCTTGATAAATCGCGGTTACTTTTAACTTTTGGCCGTCGATTTAGCGACCTTCTCGCTTTAAGCCCGAAGAGCTTCATCACGCGATGAACTCGCTTGTGATTAACTCCTAAG
>CANMEW010000108.1 GCA_947496905.1 Rickettsiales bacterium
CGTACATCAAGGTACGCTTTCCTGCTCAAAAATTTGTTGCCTAAAAATTTCTCGACAAGAGCGAAGCGATTGCAACTCATTCGTTCAAAAAAATCTTTGAGTAAAAATCCAGGTTTTTCAGAGGTTCCTTAACCGATGCGGGGGTGGTTAGCTCAGTTGGTTAGAGCGCTACGTTGACATCGTAGAGGTCGGAAGTTCGAGTCTTCTATCACCCACCAATTTTCTTATTTTTACGCGGGTGCGAGCCGCGCCCCGCATTCGCGGGGAACCCCAATACCAGAGCTGAGAAGTTCAGGTTTCAAGTAGCTCTGGTATCCAGCTGCTTTCCAGACATTTCCCACCAAAATTCAATTCCCCGATCCTAAAAATCATGAGACACAGCGCCAATCTTAACGTCATCATCAAAGCAATTGAGAGGGCGACGGCGCACATTCCGCGTGACTTCATGGAATTAGAAAATCTGCAAACCAATCCGATTTCAGCCGCTAAATTCGCCAATGCTTGCTGCAATCGCGTGAAGCAAATTCTGGCTGATGATTTTTCAAAATTGCGACCTGACTACGGCATCATTTTTTCTGACGGACAAAAACTAATCAATGGTAGTAATCCAGAATTTTTTTACAGCATTACCGCCATTGATGGATTGGCGAATTTAACGCGCTCCAACCCTGACTTTACCGTATCCGTAGCTTTGGAACACAACAATGCTGACGGAGAAAAAGAGTCAATTTCTGTCGCCATTAAAAAAATTCTTGGTGGGGAAACTTACTACTGCGAGAAGGGTTTCGGCGCTTATTTAAACAGTCGACGTCTTCGCGTTTCAAAAAGATCAGTGAATGAAATTTTAGTAATTTCAACGGAAGATCATGCTGCGCTTGAGGAAATAATGGCTGGTAAAAAATTCTCCCCCCGCGCCTATGGCTGTCGCAGCTTAGAAGTTGCCTACCTTGCCGCCTGTCGTTTGGAAAAAGCTTTATTTACCAAGCAAGATTACGAATTTCTAAAGCCACTGCTGCTCTTAGTGCGCGAAGCTGGTGGTCAAATTTCTGAAGAAGAAAAATTTATTTTAGCCAGCGCCTAATTCCCAATCACAAAGATCTCTATGCCAAAACTCTTTGGACTCTGGCATATTTTTTATTTTTACGCGACATGAGTCGCGCCCCGCTTTGCGGGGAACCACATACCGAATCTTAGTTTAATCCAGATAAAAACAGTTCGGCTTCTTCAACCCAGATCCGGTATAGATTCAGCGCATGCAATTTCTTGACGAAGCGAAAATTTGTTTAAAGGCCGGTAATGGCGGTAATGGTGCCTCCAGCTTTAGGCGTGAAAAATTTATTTCACATGGCGGTCCAGATGGGGGAGATGGTGGCAGAGGCGGCAGCATTATTTTTGAATGCACCAAAAATCTAAACACCTTGATTGACTTCCGCTTTCAACAGCATTTCAACGCTAAGAATGGCGTGCGTGGTCACGGCGCCAATAAGCATGGTCTGTCGGGAGAGGACATGATTCTGCAAGTTCCTCTCGGTACACAAGTTTTGTCTGACGATGAATCTGAGGTAATTGCCGACCTAATGACTCACGAAGAAAGATTTGTGATTGCTAAAGGTGGTCGCGGCGGACTTGGAAATAGTAATTTTAAAAGCTCAATCAATCGCGCACCAACACACGCGCAAAAGGGCGAAGATGGTCAAAAAATTTGGGTGAGGCTGCAATTAAAATTACTCTCTGACGCTGGCTTGCTCGGTATGCCAAACGCGGGCAAATCAACTTTTTTAGCCGCATCAACGCGCGCTAAACCAAAAATTGCTGACTACCCTTTTACCACGCTGAAGCCACAATTGGGCGTGGTCTACACCGATGATCATGAATTTGTTTTGGCTGACATTCCTGGTTTAATCGAAGGCGCTTGTGAAGGAAAAGGTTTAGGAGATCGCTTCCTCAAGCATGTCGAAAGATGCGGAGTTTTGCTACATTTAATCGACGCAGCAGCAGAGGATGTAGTTGAAAATTATCAAGTAATTCGCGGCGAAGTTGAGGGCTACAATCCGGAGCTTTTGAAGAAAATAGAAGTGATTGCGCTGAATAAAATCGACCTTCTCAGCGAGAAGGAACTCAAAGAAAAAATCAGTCAGCTAAAAAAAGTTTTAAAAAAATCCGGACAAAAAACGCCGCAAGTTTTTGCAATTTCTGGAGTTACTGGGAAAGGCGTAGAGGATGTGCTGAGGGAGCTTTACAGGCAAATCGAAAAATACCGCAATGAAGAAAAAACTCAGTAATGTTGGAGCGGCATTAATTACTGGCGGTGCCAAAAGAATTGGCTGCGAAATAGCTCTGAGACTAGCTTCTCAAGGTTATGACATCGCAATTTCTTACAATAAGTCCGCTGCTGATGCAGAAAAATTAGCCGCTGAAATCGTAAAAAATTTTGACGTAAAATGTGAAATTTTTTGCAGCGATTTACTCAAAAAAAATGCAGCAAAAAAGCTTGCAGCAGAAGTAATAAAAAAATTTCCGCAGTGGAATTTACTCATCAACAACGCCTCAATTTTTAACAAATCAAAATTCCTCTCCACACCAGATTCTGAGCTGCTTGATAATCTCAATCTTCATTTCATCTCACCGCTAATTTTAGCCAAAGAATTCTCCCAAAATATTGCCGCTAAAAAAGTTCAAAATGCGCAAATCATCAACATGGTCGACAAAAACATTGTTCGTTTCGACACCAATTATTTTTACTACCTTCTCAGTAAAAAATTCTTAGCAGAATTAACCAAAATGTTAGCTCTTGAATTAGCGCCTGAAATCAGAGTCAACGGCATTGCACCGGGTTTTATTTTGAACAGTGTGAGTGAGAAAAATCCTTCGCAAGAAACACAAAATCTTCTCAAAAAAATTCCACTAAAAACCAAAGGTGAAGTGGAAAATATTTACCAAGCAGTGGAGTTTTTTTTGAAAAACAAATTTGTAACTGGGCAGATTTTATTTGTGGATGGGGGAGCGTCGCTAAATCATGCAGGATAAGCTAGTGGAACCAATCGCAATTTTTGCTGGGCGTGGAATTTTGCCGCAAATGTTGATCGATGATTGTCAAAAAAATGGGCGAAAATTTATTTTATTTTTACTGCAGGGAGAGAATTACGAAATCGATTATTCTGCATTCAGCCCAGTAAAATTAGGCTATGGCGAGGTCGAGAAATTTCTTTCCGAGATCAAAAAAAATGAAATAAGAAATCTGGTTTTTATTGGTGGAGTGACCAAGCCAAATTTTTCTTCACTGCGAGTAGACAAGAAAGGCGCACTTCTGTTGGCAAAAATTCTCGCCAGTAAAATTCTTGGTGACGATGCGGTTTTAAGAGCGGTGATTAATTTTTTTGAAAAAGAGGGCTTAAAAATTTTACGCATTGACCAACTTCTCGATTGCGTGGTGTCAGTAAAATCAACGCTTACCAAAAATATTCCGACGAAAGAAAATTGGGACGACATTGCGCTTGGTGTGAAGGCGATAAAATCTTTTTCACAATTTGATGTTGGACAAAGTGTGGTAGTCGCACAAAAGCAAATCATTGCCGTGGAAGCTCTGGAAGGCACTGACGAGATGATCGCGCGCTGCAAAAATTTACGCGCCGATTACAAAAAAAATGCGGTTTTGGTCAAAATGAAAAAGCACAAACAAAGCTCTAAGGCTGATCTGCCAACGATTGGTTTCGAGACGGTAAAAAATTGTTTTGATGCGGGAATGTGTGGAATCGCTATTCAAGCCAACTCCACGTTGGTCTTGCAAAAAGATGAGATGATCAAATTGGCTGATGAATTAGGGCTGTTCGTGGTGGTGAATTAGAGGGCACCTCTAAAAATTGCTTTTTACGGAAATTTTACTCGCAGGTTTTTTATTTTTTAGTTGAGTGAAAAATGACGGAAGAATTTCGTAGAAATTTTGAGTAATTTTCGCTAAAAATGACGGAAGAATTTCGCAGAAATTTTGAGTAATTTTCGTCCGTTGCAAATTATTCGTCGCTAAAGCGACTGCGTCCAAAAACCCGCGAATTTGACGCAGTACCACCTCCGAACCCGCGCCAATC
>CANMEW010000109.1 GCA_947496905.1 Rickettsiales bacterium
TAAAGCGAGTTTAGAACAAAAATTATCGATTGCCGATTTAATTGGAATTCCAACGCAAGTAATCGTTGGACCTAAGTCTGCAGCGGCTGGAAAGGTTGAGGTAAAAGACAGAAAAACTGGGGAGAAGAAGGAAGTTGAGATTGCTGAGTTAGCGAAAATTCTCTAGAATTTTCCATAGGTCCCTGAGCAAAGCGCCAGCGTCGTCGAAGGACCCGACAGCTCGAGGTTCCGGCCCTTCGACGACGCTGGCGCTTTGCTCAGGGACCTATGAAATTTTTTTATCAAGAATTTTTCACCTTCACTGCCAACACCACGCCCGCCAAAATAAAGGTCACGACATTGGCAATGATGATTACGTGATTTTCCAACAACACGCCGTAAGCAAGCCAGAAGCCAACTCCCACCACAAACATCAAATACATCACAAAAGAAATTCCCGAAGTGTCGCGAGTTTTTATGGTTTTGATGGCTTGCGGTAAAAAACTCGCGGTAGTCAGAAACGCAGCAATGGCGCCGATTAGTTCAGTCATTTACAATTGGGGATTGGTGGTTAATTTTTTTAGTAAATCTCATTTCTTCTTTGAAAAAATATGAAACAAAACCAAACTAACAAACCAATTCTGCTGTGCATTTTAGATGGCTGGGGAATTGGTGATGACGCTGATGCAAGCAATGCCATCGCGCGAGCAAAACTGCCAAATTACAATCGCTTTTTTAAGCAATATCCCAACTCACAACTCGAAACTTCAGGGCTTGCCGTGGGCTTGCCAGAAGGGCAAATGGGCAATTCGGAAGTTGGCCACATGACGATTGGCGCCGGACGCGTGATATTTCAAGATTTGCCGCGCATTAACAATGCAATTACCGATGGGTCACTCGCCAAAAATCCCAAATTACTAAAATTAATTGCTGACTTAAAAACCTCAGGCAAAACCTGTCACTTGATGGGATTGCTTTCTGATGGCGGCGTGCATTCGCACATTAATCACGTTATTTTTCTGGCAGAATTTTTAGCGCAAAATGGCGTCAAAGTTTTGCTTCATGCATTTTTAGATGGCCGCGATGTGGCGCAAAAAAGTGCTTTGGAATTTTTAACAAAAATCAAAAATATCGAAATCGCCACTGTTTCTGGGCGCTACTACGCCATGGATCGCGACAATAAATGGGATCGCGTTGAACTAGCGACAAAAGCAATAATTTCCGCTCAGGGTGAAAAATTTTCTGACGCAATTTCTGCCGTAAAAAGCTCTTACGAAAATAACGTAAATGATGAATTTGTAAAACCTTGCGTCATTGGAAATTACAGCGGAATTGCTGAAGAAGATGCTTTGCTTTTTTGCAATTTTCGCGCCGATCGCGCTCGTCAAATTTCCGACAAACTTTTTGAAATTTGCAATTTTTCTCACGCCATTGCGCTGACGGAATATTCGGAAAAATTAAATAAATCTTACGAAATTTTATTTCCTTCCGTTGAAGTAAAAAATTCTTTGCCAGAAATTTTAGCAGCGCGTGGCCTTACACAATTGCGCATCGCCGAGACTGAAAAATATGCGCACGTAACTTTCTTTTTTTCTTGCGGCGCTGAAAAAGAATTGCCGGGCGAAACCAGAATTTTGGTAAAATCTCCTGCTGTCGCCACTTACGATTTAAAACCAGAAATGTCGGCAAATGAAATTGGCGAAAAATTGCGCGCCGCAATTGCGTCAGAAAAATTCGATTTCATCATCGTCAATTACGCCAATCCCGACATGGTCGGACATAGCGGCATGTTGGATCCATCGATTGCAGCATGTGAAGCAATCGACAACCAACTTGGTCTTTTGGAAAAAATAATTTTAGAAAAAAACGGCGTGATGTTGATTTCTGCCGATCACGGCAATGTTGAATGCATGATGGATCACAATCATCAACCGCACACTTCGCATACGACAAATCCGGTGCCATTTATTTTGGTGGGAAATGATGTTGCAGGCTTGAGCCTTGAAAATGGCAAACTCAGCGATATTGCGCCGACGGTTTTGCATTTGATGAAAATTGAACAGCCGGTGGAGATGGATGGAAAGAATTTAGTATGTACTCGTGAATAACCACCCCAACCCCTCCTTGAAAAGGAGGGGCTTTTATTCCCAGCTCGGGCTTGAGCAACTCCCCTCCTTTTCAAGGAGGGGTTGGGGGCGGTTATTCACAAACTCGAATTTTAATTTAACAAAAAACATGGAAAACCAAACAACACAAACCCCCAAAGAAACCCCTGCGGGCTTCATCAAAACCCTAATCGTTGCTTTAATTTGCGCCGGCTTTGTGCGTTCGTTCTTTTTCGAACCATTCCACATTCCCTCAAGCTCAATGAAACCAGGGCTTTTGATTGGCGATTACATTTTCGTCGCCAAATATTCTTACGGCTACAGCCGCTATTCTTTTCCTTTCGGCATTGATTTTTTTGACGGACGCATTTGGAAAACAACCCCAAAACGCGGTGATGTTGTGGTGTTTCGCCTGCCTTCCGAGCCAAGCATTAATTACATAAAAAGATTAATCGGCCTGCCCGGTGATCGTCTGCAAATGCGCGATGGCGTGCTTTACATTAATGACGAAGAAATACACAAAGCCTTTGATGGAACTTTCGTTGATCTTGATGCAACTCCTCCAGTTGATATTCAGAAGTTTTTAGAAACTTTACCGGAAGGAAAAGTGGTACAAACTCTCGATCAAAATCCGAACTCGCCGCAAGATAATACCGGAATTTTTGAAGTGCCACAAGGCCACTATTTCATGATGGGAGATAATCGCGACAATTCGCAAGACAGCCGTTTCTTAGCGCATGTGGGCTACGTGCCGGAAGAAAATTTGGTGGGACGTGCCGCCATGATTTTCTTTTCAAATTCGAAACCAACTTGGCAGTTTTGGACTTGGCCAACATCAATTCGCACCGAGCGACTTTTACAAAAAATTAATTAGATGAATCCGAACTTTAAAAAATTCTGCACTCACATTTTGCACGATTTCAACAATGAAAATTTGCTGGAAGAGGCTTTGACGCATCCAAGCCTTTCTAAAGAAAATAAGAAAAAACCAAATTACCAACGCCTCGAATTTTTGGGTGACAAGGTTTTGAGTTTGGTGATTGGTGAATGTCTGATGAAAAAATATCCAAACGAGATGGAGGGTGATCTTTCTAAGCGCCAAGCCGGTTTGGTTTCGGGTGAAGCTTTGGCAGAAATCGCTTTAAAAATTGGTTTGGATGAAGTTTTGCAGGTAAGTCGCGGTGAAAAAAATCTCGGCGGCACCACCAATAAACGCAATTTAGAAAATGCTTTAGAGGCCTTAGTGGGCGCGATTTATCTCGATTCAAATTATGAAGGTGCCAGAAAATTTATTCTTAATTTCTGGAATGATTTTTTAGAAAAAAATGTCACGCCTCCCAAAGATCCAGTTTCAGAATTGCAGGAATTAGTGCAGCTAAAATCTAAACAATTACCTCAATATTTAACCGTGAAATCCGGCGGCAGCGATCACTCGCCGCTCTTTATTTCAACTGTTAAAATCGAGCATGAAAATCTTGAATTTAGCGCCGAGGGAAAATCGAAAAAAGAAGCTCAGAAAGAAGTTTCAAAAATCGCTTTAGAACATCTTTCACATTTAAATTATCGCTAGTGACCACTCTTCAACAACAGATTTTCTTACAATCTTTTGAAATTGAGATGATACCCCCTAAGGATGTTGCAGCAAGAGCTGCAGCCTTCGCAAAACTTCACGGATTCATCGAAAAAGAAATTGCCGATTCTTCATTATCCGAAGAGGATAACAATATCTCCGGCACCTTAATGACTTGCGCCAAGTTTGACCAAGATGCCACAGCAAAACTTTTGATCTCAAAAATAAATTTCGCTGCCTTAGGGCCAATAGATCATTACGAAATGCTGACCGTTATTGCCAATATGACGACAGCGACATTTGTTGATGGCAAATCACCTAGCGTTGAGATTGTCAGATGTCTGTTGGAATCTGGATGTATTGTCACAGCAACAAATTATGATAAGGATGCCATACCATATGCCTCACAAAAGC
>CANMEW010000110.1 GCA_947496905.1 Rickettsiales bacterium
TTTTGATCCAAATTTTATTCCATCTGTTGGAGATTTTTTTACCGAAATTCTATCGGTTTGGGAAATGTTGAGGGTGGAGATGGGTTCTTCAGCGGGGACTAAATAGACGCTACCAGATACAAGTGCCGCGCCATCAATCTGATGAAATCTTCTTCATTATTGCTCCTTGGCAAAGCTCTTCTTGAGCTTAGTTGGGACGTTGCTGACACATTCTCCTTCAAACTTTCCTCATCACCAATTTCTGGGTAATGAAACAAGTTAGCCATTTCCTCAGCTAGGCGCTGTGGTCTCGTTAATTGATCCAGTTCTTGCCGTTTTTCTTGTAACTGCTTCGAAGATTGCGCCATAACTCTGGTGGAGCTACGCGTGCCAGATACTGGCTGAATGGACAATTGTTCAATTTCTTTTCGAAGGCTTTCAACTTCCTCATCTCCTTCTTTGTCAAAATATTTTAGAGCAGATTTAATTTTTTGTGATTCTTCTCCTGGAGCCTTGTAAGTGTCTATTCGCAGGAATGATGTTTGCGGAATGTGATTAAAAAATGTCAGTGTGGACTCGGCCATTTCTCTGAATGAATCGCAGATTGCATGACCATTTGAGATGTAGATTTTGCGCAGATTCTTATCCCTTAGTGTCGCATCAGGCAAAGCTTCTACTGCTTGAACAAAATTTTGTTTGAACCTTCTCTCATTGTAGCCGTCCAAAGTTCTGTTTACTGATTCGTACAATGAATTTCTGTTATCACCATCCAATACTGCAACGGTGCTAATGTAATCGTAAATTATTCCTCTCCCGTCTCGCAGATCGGACAAATTCTCAACACCCTCTAATTCAAGCCCGAGCAACGCTCTGGAAAATCCTTTCTTGATTAGTGCGTAAGATGTGACATGGTCGCCCTGACCACTTCCTAAAACAGATGTACCGCGTCCATCAACCTTAAATTGATATTCTGTCCCCCTAACTTTGAACGCAGCCATGATTTGAGCGCTCGCCTCTAAAGGAAACGCTTTCTACTGCTTGGTCAGCATTGTCTTGACGTTTTGACTTCATTTGCGGCTGTCTGCGGTTTTTGTTAGGAGTTTCAGGATTGAGGGTCGACTATCTTTCTGCCGCTACATCAATTGTCACAATCACATCATCTTTCACGCCATTGGCTTTTTTGTGGTCATTCTCGCCAATGCCAAAAGCACTGCGCTTAATAACTGCACTTCCAACTGCGTGAGCATTGGTGGTGCTGTATTCTTTCAAGGTGAAATCAAGAACTACAGGAAGTGTTTTGCCTTTAATGGTTAGAGTTCCGTTGCTGCGAAAAGATTTTTTATCTGGAAGGGCGGTAAATTTTTCTGATTTAAAAATTGCCGTAGGGAATGCTTTAGTAGCGAGCCACACAGCTCCTTGAATGACATCTGCCGCTTCAGAAAATGTTGTGTCAACAGAAGTGGTGTCGATCTCGATTTGAACCGTGCTGCTTTGTAGCTGACTCGAGTCAAAATTAATTTTTCCAGAAAATTTTTTGAAAGATCCGGAAATGTCGGTCTTGTCCTGACTTGCCTTAAACTCGATTTTGCTTTTACTCGGAATTATTTTCCATTCCCGAACAATTGGTGATTTTTCAGCTGAATCCACAATTATTCCTTCAGCCTCAATTGATAATTTTACATTGTCGGAAACTCCTGGCAGACCAAAACTCATGCCGAATTGAGAGCGTTTGATTGCGGTGGTCGCAGAAAATCCAACCATCTTTTTTTGAGTGAATGGGCCAATGCCAATTTTATTAAGTTTGGCATCCAAAGTAACTCTGTTTGTAACGCCGTGCAGAGTTAAATTTCCGGATATTTTTGCGCCATTTTTTCCAACTAAAGTAACCGAGCTGCTCACAAATTTGGCAGTTGGGAAACGTTCGATGTCGAAAAAATCTTTGCTTTTTAGATGTTCGTCAAATTTCGACAACCCAGTGGACAAGGAAGAAATTTTGATGGTGACATCAACGGAGCTGTTTTGCGGGCTTTTTTCATCGAGAATAATTACGCCATCAGCATCGGTAAATTTTCCAGAAGGGCTCGAGAAGCCAAAGTGATTTGCAGACCAATTCACACTGACATGATTTGAATCTAGCTTGTAGCTGTCAGCAGCACTGGCTGTGGTCGCAAAAAAAATTGCAGACAAAATAGTGCAGAGATGCGGCAAATATTTTTTCATGTTAATTCTTTGTGTCATTGATTGGATTGGCATTAGAGACGGCTTTTCTTCTGGCATAGAGGTCGGCGAAGTCGATTGGATCAAGCATTAGAGAAGAAAAGCCGGCATCTGCAGTGACATTCGCAATGATGCGGCGCAAGAAAGGGAAGAGTAGGTTTGGACAATAAATTAGCAAAATTTGCTCGAGCATTTCACCTTCAAGTTTTGGCAGTGCAAAAATTCCGGAATAAGTTATTTCGCAGATGAAAAGCTTCTCGTCTGAACTTGTGGCGTCGGCAGAAATTTTTAACGTAATTTCAAAAACTTCGGCAGAAATTTTTTTCGCATCAATGTCGATCGCGATTGCAATATTTGGCTTGTCTTTCGGCTCCAAGAAAACACTAGGAGCGCTAGGAACTTCAAATGAAAGGTCCTTGATGTATTGGGAGATGATTTTGATGTTGGACATTGCGAGGGTTAAAACTTGTTGTCTGCCTGCTTGAGCCAAGCGGAGAATTTTTTGAAAGCATCTGCCCGATGCGAGATTCTGTCTTTTTCTTCAGAAGTAATTTCGCCAAAACTTTTGGTCATGCCATTTTTGATGAAAATGGGATCGTAACCAAAGCCGTTATTTCCGCGGGCTGGGAAGGTGAGAGTGCCGTCAATCCTTCCCTCGAAGGAAATAGAAAAATTTGTTTTGGGATTGAAGAGCGAAAGATTGCAGATGAAGTGGGCGCTAGGGTTGCCGTTAATTTTTTTTTCTATTTTTTCGAAGGCGAGAGGGAAATTTTTTTTTCCAGATTCATCAATTGCAAACCGTGCCGAGTGAATTCCCGGCTCTCCATTTAAGGCTTCGATGCAAATTCCAGAATCGTCAGCGAGAGCGGTAAGATTGGTTTTTGTTGCGTAGAATTTTGCTTTCAGAAGTGAATTTTCGGCAAAAGTTTTCCCGGTTTCTTCTGGCTCGGAGAGGTTAAATTGAGATGCTGGGATTGCGTGGATATTGATTGATTTCAGTAGAGCTTCAATCTCAAGAAATTTGCCACCATTATTGGTGGCAATTAAGAGTTGCGTCGGGAGGAAGTTCATTCGCGCGCAGTTGAGGAAGTTAGACTGCTGCCGACTCTACTGTGGCAGCTTCCAAAGCGGCTTTTTCTTTAGCGGCTTTTTCTGCAGCTTTTTTCTTCAAGCCAGTTCCTTTTGCTTTTGACTTGAAGTCTGGTTTGTATTTTTCAGCACCTTTGACGCCAAGGTTAATTAAAAATTTCGCAACTTTTTCAGTTGGTTGCGCGCCAACAGAAAGCCAATATTCAATACGCTCTTTATTGATGGTGACGCGTTTTTCTTGCGATTCTTCAAGCAGCGGATTGTAGGTACCAAGTTTTTCGAGAAACTTAGAGTCCCTAGGTGAAGTGCTGTTGGTTGCAAGAATGTGGTAGAATGGAAGATTCTTTCTTCCTTTGCGGGAGAGGCGTATTTTTAGCATGATTGATTGATTTGAGTGACTGATTTAAGAGGGATGCCTTTGGAGGAGGGGCGGGAAACTATTTTTCGAGTAGTTCTTTGCAACCTGTTTTTTCCAAGGCTCGTGCAGGCATTGCTAACCAAATATATAAAAGAACTTTTTTCTATTAAAAAACAGAAAAATCGAATGAAAAATCATGTCGATTGCTTTCGAGTAACGTTTGGTTCTTCTGTTGAGTCGAGCAAGGTAATGTCTGATCAGAGAGTTTTTTGATTCGACCAAAGAGGTCTCTGCTTTTGTAACCACATGTCTTTCTGCAATCTTGTATTGCTTGTAAACTTCGTAAT
>CANMEW010000111.1 GCA_947496905.1 Rickettsiales bacterium
AAACAAGCAGCGCAAAGAAATTGAAGTGCAGGTTTTGGATGAGGCTGTGAAGGCTTTAGAATCAGGGATTGGCGACTTCAAAACTTCTGACTCGGTAATTTTTGCCGTCTCAAAAAATTGGCATCAAGGCGTGATTGGAATTGTCGCGTCGCGCCTAAAAGATTTGTACAACAGGCCGGTAGCAGTGATTGCAATTGATGACAGCGGTAAAAAAGGCAAAGCCTCTTGTCGGTCGATTTCTGGAATTGACTTCGGAGCGGAAATTTTAAATGCGCGCTTGGAAGTCTTGTTGCTTGAGGGGGGAGGGCATGCGATGGCGGGAGGATTCTCAGTTTTGCCAGAAAAAATTTCTGAGCTGCATCAATTTTTCTGCAAAAATTTAGGTGAAAGAATTGCCGAACTTACTGCTGAAAAAAAATCTGAGTTTGACATCGCGCTTGATCTGGCGCAGGTGAATATTGAACTTCTTGAGGAGCTTGCAAAGCTAGAGCCATTTGGCGTTGGCAATGCTCGTCCAAAATTTATTTTGCGCGATGTGAGGAAGGTGAGTGCGGAATTAATTGGTCATACTGGCGAGCACATTAGCTGCACTTTCTCTGCCAAATCAGCGCTTGGTTTCAGCGGAAACATTCAAGCTGTTGCCTTTCGCTCCGCCTCGACGCCGCTTGCAGAAATTCTTCTCGATCAAAAATTCAACAAATCACTGAATCTGGTTGGAACATTAAACATTAACAGCTGGATGGGTGTGCAGAAAGTTCAGATGATCATCGAGGACATTATTCTGTGACGTAAGATGTGCGTAAATAGCTTCCAGAGCTGCGTCTAGAGCAGCTTTGCGAATCTCACTGCGGTTGCCAGAAAAATTAAATTTAAACAGCGAAGTTTTTTCATTCGCAAAAATCGCAATGAAAACAAGACCGACTGGTTTTTCAGAGGTTCCTTTAGTTTTCGAGCCACCTTCAGGTCCGGCAATGCCAGTAATTGCCACGGCAATGTCTGCTTGAGAATTCCTTGCTGCACCTTCCGCCATTTCTTTTGCCGCCTCCTCACTTACTGCTCCAAATTTTTCCAGCGTCTCTTTTTTCACTCCCAACATTTCAATTTTTGCTTGATTGGAATAGGTTACAAAACCGCGATCAAAAACTTTTGACGAGCCGGAAATTTCGGTAAACAAAGCTGACAAAAGCCCGCCAGTGCAGGATTCAGCCGTAGCGAGTTTAAGGTTCTTTCCTTCAGCTAGTTGGAGAATTTTTTGCGCTGCGTTGGTTAAGTCGGCGGGGAAAAGCATTCTTAAAAATCGGATCTTGTTTTGAAGGCGATGGCAATGGTGCCTTCATCGAGGTAATCAAGCTCGCTGCCAACAGGAATGCCGTGAGTTAAGCGAGTGATTTTTAGATTAAATTCTTTGAGATTCTCCGCAATGAAATGCGCCGTGGTTTGACCGTCAATTGTGGCACTGGTTGCAATGATCACCTCCTTCACCTCGCCATTTTTCAAGCGCGAGTAAAGTGTGTTTAAATTTAAATCTTCGACGGTTTTTCCGGAAATTGCCGAAAGATTTCCGCCAAGTACGTGGTACTTCCCGCGGTAATTTTCAGCGCGCTCAACAGCCCACAAATCCGCGACTTCTTCAACAATACAAATCAAACTGTCGTCACGATTTTTGTTCGAGCAAATGTAGCAGATTCTGCCCTCGTCAAGATTTCCGCAAATTTCACAATTGTGAATTTTGTCATTCAGCGCCTGAAGATTTTCAATTAATGGCAGCAAAGTTTTTTCCTTGTTGTTGGCTAAGTGAAGCACGATCCGCTTAGCGATCCTAGGTCCCATGCTGGGAAGTTTGGAAATAATTTTGCTCAGATTTTCAATTAAATTTTTTTGCATGTCAGTGATTGTTAGAAGTATTTTTCTCGTCTTTTTTCTGACTTTTTTAAGTTCTTGCGCGCAGCAAAATTTAGTCGCGAGAGTAAGTTACGCCGATGAGTTAGCCTCCCGCGCATCCTTCAAGAAAGAAGTTTTAAAAACTCAAAATTTTTACCTCCTAACTTACTCGAGAATAAATGACGCAAGCCAGCAGCTCAATGTTTACATCGAGGGAGACGGATTCGCTTGGAAAAATAAATACGTCGCGTCCGACAACCCCACTCCAAAAAATCCACTAGCTCTAAAATTAGCGATTTCAGATCCGAATCAAAACATCCTCTACGTCGCCAGACCTTGCCAATACGTGGATCTGAAGCTTGACGGCCTTTGTCAAAAAAAATTTTGGACGAATGGCAGATTTGCCAAAGAGGTAATCGCTTCAACAAATGAAGTGATTGAGACTTTTGTGAAAAGGCGCGGTTTCAAGAAGGTGAATTTGTTTGGATATTCTGGAGGTGGGGCAGTTGCGGTGTTGGTGGCAGCTTTGCGAGATGATGTCGCGCTGATTGGTACCGTTGCAGGCAATTTGAATCACAAAAAACTTTCTGAGATCCACAATATTAGCCCGCTGGATGATTCGTTGGATGCGATTGACGTGGCTGAGAAGGTAAAAAATATTCCGCAATTTCACTTAATTGGCGGTAAGGACAGGGCAGTGCCACCAGAGGTTGTGATGTCGTTTGTTCGCAAGGTCAACACTCCCTTCGGCGATGCAAAATTTGAAATCATCGAAGAGGCTGGTCACCAATACGACAAGTGGGATGAGGTTGTGGTAAACTTCCTCTCCACTCGCAACAAGGACAGTGCTAAATTAAAATAAGAAGCGGTAGCGAATATTACCCATGTGGCTAGCTAACTCGTGGCCGACTTGCAAGTCGTAACGCAGCAGAACCGAGGAATTTTCATTGCTGAAAAGATTTAATTCCGTGCCGATGTTGAAAGTGTCTTTCAACATTCCGTTGCTGGTGAAGGAAACTTTGTCACCGCCGGCAACGAATGAGGAGGTAGTTTTTTGCCCTTCTTTTTTGAGATTGTGAATCCAAGTAAAGTCTAATTTTGGATAAAAATCCTTGCCGAAAATTTTGAATTTACCGGCGAATTTTGCTCCGACATTAGACGTAAAAACATCCAACGCTTTGTTGTCGATCACCAGTCCAACGTTTCCAGCACCAGTTTCTGAGTAGTCATTTTGATTAATTCTGTAGTAAGAAATTGAGGCGTTTGGAGTAATTAAAATATTTTTTGCTATTTTTGAATTGTAGCCAACACCACTTTTGATTCCGTGCTGCGTACCACTAAACTTACTTTTCGCCGTTGCATTGAATGACCCAACCACAATTGACCTGCTGGTTTCGTAGTCGTTGAAGCCAAAGTTGACAATATTTTCGTTGTAGAGCCCAAGTCCGTTAGGTTTGGAATTATTATTGTAGAGTGAGAGTTGGTAAGAATTCACGTCGGTTTTCTGGCTGCTAGCAGAAGCGCTGCTGATTGCGGTTTTGCCGTAAGCAAAAGAGGCGCCAAAAATGGAATTAATGTTGTTGGTAATGTCGAATGACGAATCAGCACCAAACACGAATCCACTGGTGTTCGACTTGTAAGCCTCTTGATTTGACAGAGCACCTTGCACGGCGTTCCCGCCAAACAATTCCCCCCAAACTCCGTAAACAGGTTTTGCGTCGTCACCAGAAGAAATACCGCTTGCACTACTGCTCAAAGACGAAGTGCGCGAACCAATGATGTTGGTAACTTTTGTCGTTGCTTGAGTCGAGGCAATTTGCGCGACTGAATTTTTAGAAGTGCTTAAAGTTTCAACTGCCCTTTCAAGCTGAGCCACATCGGAAATGGCGAGTAGTTGAGATCTAATCGTCCCCATCTCAGTGCCAGCAAGGAAGCCTGTCGCGAGTCCTAGTAGTAGGATTAAAATTACATTAACCGGAATCTCGGCGATTGGTAAATAGATCTGAAACATGCTAGCTAATGATGAG
>CANMEW010000112.1 GCA_947496905.1 Rickettsiales bacterium
CGAGACTCAAAGACATCTGCTAAAATACGATTCAATTCACGGACGCTTCTCAAAATCAGTTGAAATTGACGGTGAGCATTTGGTGATTGATGGCAAAAAGGTAAAACTAATTGCAGAGCGTGATCCAAAAAAACTGCCTTGGAAAGACTTGAGAATAGACGTGGTTCTAGAATGCACCGGCGCCTTCACCAGGCATGATGACGCTGCTTTGCACATCGCCTCTGGCACAAAAAAAGTAATTATTTCCGCTCCGGCAAAGGAAGATTCCGTCAAAACAATTATTTTCGGCGTGAATGACGAAACAATTAGCGAGAGCGATTTAGTAATTTCAGTTGGCTCTTGCACCACTAATTGCCTAGCTCCAATCGCCAAAGCTCTGAATGATGCAATTGGAATTGAAAAAGGTTTCATGACCACGATTCATGCTTACACCAACGATCAAAATATTGTCGACAATGCTCACAAGGATTTGCGCCGCGCTCGAGCCTGTGCCATGTCAATGATTCCAACATCAACTGGCGCCGCCAAAGCAATCGGATTGGTTCTACCGGAATTAAAAGGAAAGCTAGATGGCGGGGCGATTCGCGTCCCAACTGCAAATGTTTCGATGGTCGATCTAAACTTCATCGCCAAGCGCGAGACTTCTAAGGAAGAGGTGAATGATGCAGTCAGAAAAGCTGCAGCAGGAAGGATGAAAAATATTTTGCAGATTGTTGATGAGCAGCTGGTTTCGATCGACTTCAATCACAGCGATTACAGCTCTTGCTTCGACAGCACTCAGACCAAAGTCATTGGCGGAAACATGGTGAAAGTTTGCTCTTGGTACGACAATGAATGGGCATTCTCGCTACGCATGCTGGACGTCGCCACTCTGCTTCAGAAAATTTCTTAACCAAAAATTCTTCTGAAGAAAAAGCCATCTAAAATAAATTTTTCGCGAGAGAAAATTCTTTGCGATTCCAATCTTTTGGTTTCAAGAATTCCGAGAATATTTTTGCAGCCAAAAATAGTTGCCTGCCACTCAACCCAACGAATCATCATCTTCCCAACTCCTATCCCACGCCGCTGACGATCGATCATGAAATCTTCGATTTCGATGACATTGCCGTAATGTATTTTTCTAACAATGCGCACGCCGATGATTCCAATGCATTGTCCGCTTCTCACCTCCGCATCCTCAAACACTGCCGCCATTCTGTAACCGCGCTGCATCATGTTCAAAACATCGTCAACGTAAGTGTTAGGATTCAGCGTGTCGTAAATTTGCTGAAGGACATTGAAGGTTTTTAAAATTTCTTCACGAGTTTGAATTTCTTTTATTTGCATTTTATTTCTTGTTGGAAATTCTCCGCGCAAATCCACGCTGGACAAGGCTTCAGGTCAGTTTTAAAAAGTTAAAAATTCACTGCTAAATTTCTAAAATCGCTCAATTAATCAATCCAAAATTTCAAATGAAAACCAAAGAAATCAAAAAAGTTGTACTCGCTTATTCTGGCGGATTGGACACCTCAGTAATTTTAAAATGGCTGCAAGAAAATTACGGCTGCGAAGTTGTCACTTTCACCGCCGATTTAGGCCAAGGAGAAGAGCTTGAACCAGCGCGTAAAAAGGCGCAAAATTTAGGCGTGAAGGAAATTTTCATTGAAGATTTACGCGAAGAATTCGTGCGCGATTACGTCTTCCCAATGTTTCGCGCTAACACGCTTTACGAAGGCGTTTACTTGCTCGGCACTTCAATTGCTCGCCCACTAATTGCCAAAAGACAAATCGAAATCGCCAACATGGTTGGTGCCGATGCTGTCGCTCATGGAGCGACTGGGAAAGGTAATGACCAAGTCCGCTTCGAGCTCAGCTACTACGCTAAAAAACCTGACATCAAAATCATCGCACCTTGGCGTGAATGGGATCTAACCTCTCGCACCAAACTCATTGACTACGCTGAAAAAAATCAAATCCCCGTCGCCAAGGACAAGCGCGGCGAAGCGCCCTACTCCGTAGACGCCAACTTACTACACACTTCGTCGGAGGGAAAAATTTTGGAAGATCCTTCACAGCCAGCGCCAGAATATGTTTACCAGCGCACTGTGTCACCAGAAGCGGCGCCAGACAAAGCTACAATCGTTGAAATCGAATTTAAGCGTGGCGATGCCGTGGCAATAAATGGCGAAAAAATGTCCCCGGCAACACTTCTTACAAAGTTGAATGAGCTTGGTGGCGCCAATGGAATCGGTCGTCTAGACCTAGTTGAAAATCGTTTCGTGGGAATGAAATCACGCGGAGTTTACGAAACTCCTGGGGGCACAATTTTACTTGCCGCGCATCGCGCGATGGAGTCAATCACTCTAGATCGCGAAGCTGCTCACTTAAAAGATGAGATCATGCCGCGCTACGCCAGCATGATTTACAACGGCTTTTGGTTTTCTCCTGAACGAGAAATGCTCCAAGCATTAATCGACAAATCTCAAGAAAATGTTGAAGGCGCCGTGACGCTAAAACTTTACAAAGGGAATGTTTTTGTCATGACCCGCAAATCGCCGAAAAGCCTTTACTCCGAAGCTCACGTCACCTTCGAGGAAGATTCTGTCTACGACCAAAAGGACGCCGCCGGCTTCATTAAGCTGAATGCACTAAGACTAAGAATTGGTGCGAGGGTAAGTGAAAAAAGTCGGAAGTAGTTTGAACCCAAATCCGTCATTAGTTATGGAACTCGACAAATTTTTGGCGGGAATGTTGTGGCGGCGATGGGTGGATTTGAGCAGAAAATTACCAGCAAGCTCAGCTATACCATTGTCGCAAGCTTGATTCATGATCGATACCCTCACGTAAATTCTAGCTCCATAATGGTGGCCGAGATAATTCCAATCAAATAAAATCTTTTTCATCAAAATTATGTACAAATACTCAGTATCAGAAGAGGAATCTTTAGAGAGGGCGCTTGGTGAGTCAGTAATTGATGATTTTTCTGACAACGCTCACAGGGTTAGAAGAAATTTAATGATCTTTTCCTCAATCGCTCTGCTCTACAAATTGTCGGGAGCGGAGATTGAAAATATCAATATTTTTGGAATTGCCGCGAAAGGAATTAGTGATCAGGAAATCTTGGTCGCACTTCTTGCGATCGCCTTTTATCATCTAATGCATTTTGCTTTAATAGCACTTGGACATCTGGAATATTTAAGAATCAGACTGACGAGAGGGAATATAAAATTTCTTACTGGATCTCCAGTCGGATCTGATTATGAAGATTTTCCATCCGACCCAAGGCATTCAACACTTTACAGCTGGTGGACGGGGGAGGTCAAAAGATACAAAAAACTATGCGAAGTCACTTTGCGTGAAGATGCTTTAAAACAACTTGATTCTATCCTGAACAATAATTTTCAAAAAAATGATTCTCAGTTAGAATCCTATATTCGAGCTCATCTCAGTAATATCGAAAGAAACTTGGGTGAGATGAATAAAATTTTGGGAAATAAACGAATCGAAGAGTCATTGAAAAGATTCGACCAATCATTCAACCGATATCGGAACGTAGAAAAATGCAGGTGGTTAATGGCAGAAATTGCAATCCCCTTATTACTAGGAATCGCTGCTTTTATTGCTTTATGACGGCAATTGAACCAATCTCTCTTTTTTTTCTCCCCCTCCTTTTAAAAAATCTTTTCGGGAAGGTTAAAAAAATGGAGTGATTTAGAAGCTTTTGAGATTAGAGAAGATGGGGAGGAGAAAATGGAGGGAAAATTTCTTGTTGGACTTTGCTGTGGTTTTTAACCTCTCAGTGTCCCATTTGTAGTTTTTTGAGAAGAGGTAATTTGGCTGAAGCCTAGAGAGGATTTGGTGCACCCGACGGGAGTTGAACCTGTAAACTTCTGATC
>CANMEW010000113.1 GCA_947496905.1 Rickettsiales bacterium
GTTGGCTGGTAACCTACAGCTGAAGGGATACGACCCAACAATGCAGAAACTTCGGAACCGGCTTGAGTGAAACGGAAGATGTTGTCTACGAAGAAAAGTACGTCGCGACCTTCTTTGTCACGGAAATATTCAGCTTGAGTAAGACCAGTTAGAGCAACACGGGCACGGGCTCCAGGTGGTTCGTTCATTTGTCCGTAAACAAGTGCTACTTTTGAATTTTTCAAATTATTGATGTCGATAACACCAGAATCCATCATCTCATGGTAAAGATCGTTTCCTTCACGAGTACGCTCACCAACACCGGCGAATACTGAGTAACCGCTGTGCGCTTTAGCAACGTTATTGATCAATTCCATAATCAAAACTGTTTTGCCCACACCAGCACCACCGAACAAACCGATTTTTCCACCTTTTGAATAAGGGGCCAAAAGATCGATAACTTTAATACCAGTTACCAAAATTTCAGTTTCAGTTGCTTGCTCAGAAAGTGGCGGAGCTTCAGCGTGAATTGAATTTAATTCTTTAGTTTCGATTGGTCCTTTTTCGTCAATTGGTTCACCAATTACGTTCATGATGCGACCCAGCGTGCCTTCGCCAACTGGAACAGAAATTGGGCGACCAGTGTCGATAACTTCAGAGCCACGAGTTAAGCCTTCAGTAGAATCCATCGCGATCGCGCGAATTGTTTTTTCACCGATGTGAAGTGCAACTTCTAGCACCAATTTTTTGCCATTATTTTGGCATTCAAGCGCGTTGTAAATCGCCGGCATTTCGCCATTTGCAAATTCCACGTCAACAACAGCAGAAATTACCTGCGTGATTTTTCCTGTATTTTTCATTTGTTAAAAAATTTATGGGGGAGAGAGCTTTGTAAGAAGGGCGCGCAATCTAAAAATCGAAAAACAAAGTGCAAGCAGAAATCGGGCTTGATCTTGCTTAAGCTAAAAAAATTTATTTAAAACACAAGGCGCGCACCACGCCTGACAAATCAAGGTTCCAGCTATTAAACAGCCAACCTGCTTTTTCAAAAATCTTGATGATCTCTTGCTCTTGCCCAAAACCGATTTCTAAAATTATTTTACCATTTTCATTGAGAAAATTTTTCGCATCAATGGCGATTCTTTTGTAAAAATCCAAACCATCTAATCCGCCATCAAGAGCATTTCTTGGCTCGTGAATTTCTACTTCTGGCTCTAGGTTTTCAATGTCTTGCGAGGGAATGTAAGGCGGGTTGGAGATGATTAAATCTAATTTTTCATTTTGATTTAGTGCGGAAAAAAGATCGGATTTTCGTAGGTTTAAACGATTTTCTACTTGATGAGTTCCGGCATTTTTCTGACAAATTTTTAGAGCTTTTTCGCTAATATCGACGCCAATTGCATCCGCTGATTTGTAGGCTTTAAGCAGAGTAATAATTAAACATCCCGAACCAACTCCAACTTCTAAAATTTTTAGTTTCTGATTTTTGTCTAAGAAAGTTTTAAAAACTAATTCGATCAAACTTTCTGAATCGGGGCGAGGATCGAGCACATCTTTACTAACAAAAAAATCTTCACCAAAAAATTCTCTTTTATTGATTAGGTGAGAAACTGGCTCACGAGCGGCGCGGCGCGCGATTAAATCGAAAAAAACTTTTTGCTGGCTCGCATCTATTTCGCGCTCAGGATTAAAAATCACCTGCTCCTTCAAAACTAAAAGGGCGTGAGAGAGTAAAATTAGTGAATCTAATTTACTGCTACTCACGCCCTTTGAATCCAACTCCAGCCTTGCTTGCGCTAGAGCGCTGGAGATTTTCATTTATTAGAATTTTCCAAGAATTTCACGGATCGAGGTTTCGTTAACCAAGAATTCCAAATTTTTCTCTCTTCTGATGTCGAACTGAGCAACATCATCTTTGCTAACCGCATTTTTAGCTGCCACTTCTTTAGCAACCAAACCCAAGCTTGCTGAAAATTTCTTCAAGAAATTTTGGTAAGCATCTTCAGTTAAAGTGCCGTTCCCAGCCAAATCAACTGATTGAACTTCGGTAGTTACCGGTTTTTTCTCAGTCATTTGACCCAAATGCAATACCAAGTGATTGATCAAATTATCAATTTTTTCCACTTTGATTGCCAATGAACCAGAAGGCATATTGTCATCAGCAAGAGCGTTCATTTCGCCATTCATGCTAACTTTGTAAAGTGGGTTAGAAAATTCTAGGCTCGTAACTTTGATCACTTTGTTATGTTGCGCTGGAACTTCTTGGATTTGAGTTGGATCAGTTGGAATTTGCGCTTTTTGGTCATCTTTATTTGGCATCAAAGAATATTCGATTTCTGCCATAAAGTTGCTTTTCACTAAGTTAGTGTCGGTAGCAGTTGCAGCAAGTTTATCATCCGCTTTAGCCGGAGCTGTAGGATCAATTGGAGCCACAGGAGCCTCAGCAGCAGCAACGGCTGCTGCATCAGCGGCGGCAATTGGAGCAGCCAAAACAGCGGCCGCATCAGCAGCAGGAGCAGGAGCAACAACCGAGCCATCTGCAGCAACTGCTGGTGCAGCTGCTGGGTCAGTAGCAACAGTAGCGCTACCCAAAATGATTTCTCCGGTTTTTAAACCTTCGGTAATTTTTTTCTCGAAAACATTTTTGTAAATATCGACAACATCGAAACCTTCGATGTCTTTGATGTTAGCACTGATTTTAGTTGTGACTTTATCTTCAGCGCCAATCACAGACTCAAGAGTGATAGTTGAGCTGCTTGCGGCATAGATAGTATTTTTTTCAAGGTCAGAAATTCTGTAACCGAAATCTAGGTAACTAAATTTAGAAATTCTGCCATCAACAACTGAAATGCTGATTTCAGGCTCTTTGCTGAATTCAACAGCTGAAGCAACATTGTCAGAATCTTGCACTGAAACGCCCTCTGGCAAAGTAACGGTGAAATCAGAAGAAAAAATTCCGGCTTTAGCTTCAAGATGTTTAACCAGAGTTTGACGCTTGCTTAGCAAGGCTCCTGGAAGGGTGAATTTCAAATCTTTGATCGTAACTGTTTGAGTTAGCGGAAAGCCTGAAACAGCAATTTCGCCAACAGAGACGTAGTTGCTATTTTGATTAATGAAGTTCTCAACTTGCTTGTGTAATTGACCGGTTTTGAAAAACCAGAACACGCTGTAGACCAGAGTTACTACAACTAAAAGAATCACAAATTTCACTAATGCGTTTTTGCTCATAAGAAGTTTGATTTTTATTAAGTGTTAAATTGATACGTTACGAGTTTCGTCAGGAACCACTAGAGTTAACCCATCCAATTCTTTGGTCATCACAATTTGACAACCAAGTCTGGAAGTTGGAGTTAATCCAAAGGCTAAATCAAGCATGTCTTCTTCATCTTCATTTGGCGCTTCCAGCATGTCGTAAAAGCTTTTATCAACTACTACGTGACAAGTTGAACAAGCTAGCGATCCTTCGCAGGCGCCTTCCAAATTGATATCGTTATTATGAGCAGCTTCAAGAACTGTGGTGCCTAGAGGAACTTGAAATTCCTTCTTTTCTCCTTTGCAAATAAAAATGATTTTAACAGTTTGAGACATTGATTTTCTAGGAATGGAAGGTGAAAAAAATTTGTAAAAAAAAGTTTATAAAAACAGGATTTTAGAAATAAAGAATTTTGAAACTGTTTTTTAAAAAGAAAAATTTTGTACCAAACGCATGACAAAAATTGCACTTTACCAACCCGATATTGCCGGCAATGTCGGCACCATAATTCGCACTTGTGTTTGTTTTGATTCTGAGCTGCACATCATTGAGCCCTGCGGTTTTCCGCTTGATATGCAACGCGTCAAAAAATCAGCGCTGGATTACATTCATCACGCCAAAATTTTTCGTCAC
>CANMEW010000114.1 GCA_947496905.1 Rickettsiales bacterium
TTAATGGTAGAAATTATTTTTTCTTCCGGCATGGGGAGGGATTTTCGAAGTGCGTGGCAGTAAGTAATTGCAAAGGCGAAAGCCATGTTTTGGTCATTATGCTGACCACGTAGAAATTCCGACTTCAATTCAATGCGAGAATCGGCGCCGGAAATTTTATTGACCAAAATTCCATCAAAAAGTGCGACGCCATTTTCTTGAATTTTTTTCGTCGAGATTGGCACGAGCGTGGCGCAGAAATTTTTGTCAGACTTAAGTTCGTCAAAAATTTTTTTGGAATTTTCATTGTCGACGTCAATTAGTGCGAAGTCTTCCGCAGTCTGATTCCTAAAAATTCTTTTTTTTGCCTCGATGTAAGCGGTGAGTGAACCGTGTCGGTCAATGTGGTCGGGCGTAATGTTTAAAAGCGCGGCGATGTTGAAGCGAGTTTCGGAGAGGAGGTCTAGCTGGTAGGAGGAGGTCTCAAAAATGTAGGAGAAATTTTGTTGGGGTTCCCCACAATGTGGGGCGCCGCTCGTGCGGCGTAAAGAATTTAAAAAATTAGGCAAATCGAAGCAGGGAACGCCAATATTTCCACCAATCTCAGCAGGAAAATTTAATTCTTTGAAGATGAATCCGGTTAATGCTGTGGTAGTAGATTTACCATTTGTGCCGGTGATGGCGATGAAATTTTGTTGCGAATTTTTGCGGTAAAAAATTTCGATGTCGCAAGCCAAGGTCGCGCCAGATTTTTTAGCGATTTCTAAAATTTTGTGAGGCTTGGGGAAGTGAAGTGGAATGCCGGGGGAGAAGGAAATAACGGCGTTGGCATCAAATTTTATTTCACCTGCTTTGGAAAATTTTATTCCAAATTTTTCTTCGGAAAAATTTTTTTCTGCCGCTTTTAAGACCTCTTCATTGTCGTCAGTTGCAATTACTTCTTCGCCATTTTTTGCCAAAAATTTTGCAGTTGAAATGCCGGAGAGTCCTAGTCCGTAAACGACATATTTTTGCATTAAGACCGAAGTTTCAGAATTGCGTCGGAGTAATTTTTTGAGCCAAAAATGTAGGAGCCGGAAACCAAAACATTGGCACCAGCTGAGAGCGCTGATTTTGCGGTTTCATGGTTAATTCCGCCGTCAACTTCTAGCTCAATTTTTTTACCGGATTTCTCAATTTTTTTACGAATATTTTCGATTTTTTTTAGTTGGCTGGTGAGGAATTTTTGACCTCCAAAGCCAGGATTTACCGTCATCACCAAGATTAAATCGAGTTTTTCCAAAACGTAATCAAGCGCATGTTCGTGAGTTGAAGGAACGATTGAGACGCCAACTTTTTTGCCGAAAGATTTTATTAATTCGACGCTGCGATCCAAGTGGGTTGATGCCTCAGCGTGAATGGTGATGATGTCTGCGCCCGCTTCAGCAAAGGATTTAACGTGATTGTCGGGATTATTGATCATTAGGTGAACATCGAAAGGCAGGGCGGAGACTTTGCGCAAACTTTTTACCACTTCATTGCCGATGGTGATGTTGGGAACAAAACTTCCATCCATCACATCGATGTGAATGTAGTCAGCGCCGGATTTTTCAATGGCTAAAATTTCTTCGCCAAGCTTGGAAAAATCTGCGGATAAAATTGACGGAGAAATTTTGATCATGATGCGCTTAGCCCCTGTTTTGTAAGTACCATTTGTAGACTATTTTTAATCCATCCTCAAGTGAGGTGGATGCTTTCCAGCCCAAAGAATTAATTTTCGAGACATCTAAACATTTGCGCGGAGCACCGTCTGGCTTGGTTGAATCGAATTTTATTTCTCCACTAAAACCCACGGTTTTTTTCACTAATTCAGCAAGTTCTTTAATTGTTGAATCTTCTCCAGTGCCAACATTAGTAAGGCCAGTAACTCCCCTGTTGTTCATGATGAAGATGCATGCCGCAGCGAGATCATCAACGTAAAGTAGATCGCGCTTAGGCGTGCCAGTGCCCCAGACTTCAACAGATTTTTCTCCAGAAATTTTTGCTTCGTGAAATTTGCGCATCAAAGCCGGCAAAACGTGAGACCCGTTAAGATCGAAATTGTCATTAATGCCGTAAAGATTTGTTGGCATGACCGGTACGAAATCGCAGCCATATTGAGCGCGGTAGGCTTCGCACATTTTTACGCCGGCAATTTTAGCAATTGCGTAGCCGTAATTTGTAGGTTCCAACTGACCGGTGAGAAGATATTCCTCTTTGATTGGTTGTGGTGCGAGGCGTGGATAAATGCAGGAGCTGCCTAAAAAAACCAAGCGCTTAACGCCGTTTAAATGTGAGCTGTGAATGATGTTATTTTGGACTTGTAAATTCTCGTAAGTGAAGGCGCCAAGCTGCGACCTATTTGCCTCGATGCCACCAACTTTTGCTGCTGCCAAAAAAACATATTCCGGTTTTTCTTTTTCAAGAAACTCGCGAACCATCTGCTGATTTAGTAAATCTAGTTCTTGCCGAGTTTTGGTGATGATGTTGCTGTAACCTTGCTTTTCTAGCTCCCGCATAATTGCTGAGCCCACCATTCCGAGATGACCGGCGATGTAAATTTTAGAATTTTTTTCCATTAATTAACTCCTATTTCTGACAAAAACGCCTTGTCCAGACTGTCTTGATCATGCTTGGTTTTGAAGCCTTGCGGACTGCCACAGTAAGTAATTTTCGCGTCATTTAGCACTGCAATTGAATCGCAGATTTCATCCATGTCAGACAAAATATGTGAGCTAAAAAAAATGGTTTTTCCGGAATTTTTGTAAGTGAGAAGTTCGCGCTTTAAAGCGATGCGTGCCTTGGGGTCAAGACCGCTCATTGGTTCATCTAAAATTACTAAATCAGCCTCCGACAAAAACACCGCTAAGAGCCCCAATTTTTGCGTCATACCCTTGGAATATTTGGAAATTTTTTGTTTCAGAACTTCAAATTTTAAATCGAGATTTTCACAAAGTTTTTGCGCCTTTTTCGCGTCAAATTTTTTGCCGTAAAAATCCAAAACAAATTTAATGAATTCCTCACCTTTTTGATGGATTGATGGTTGGAATTTTTCTGGCAAGTAGCAGACCTTTTTGCGCGCTTGTGGCAAGACCCGAGAGACATTAAAAATTTCCACATCACCAAAGTCTTGGTCGAGTAAATCTAAAATAATTTTAATCAGCGTAGTTTTCCCAACGCCATTCAGCCCAATGAAGCCAAAAATTTCATTTGGACTTACGTCAAAGCTAATGGAGTCGAGCACTAATTTCGTGCCGAAAGATTTTGAGATTTCAGAAATTTTTAGAGGAGGCATTTAGGCGTGATTGCTTGAGGCGGAATTGAGAGGGGCGTGATTTGAGGTGTCCTTGAGAAGTTTTCTTGAGTAAGTGTGGTGCGGATAGAGGGACTTGAACCCACATGCCTTGCGGCGCTAGATCCTAAGTCTAGTGCGTCTGCCAATTTCGCCATATCCGCTTACCTGAGGAGGTTCTGACACAGTAGTTTTGAACAAATTTAATGTTCAACTACATACCAGCTCTTTTCCGCCAATTTTTGCTCATTTTTTCACAAAATTTTTTGAGGTATGAAAAATACATCGGCAAAATTTTGTAAAAAAATCGCTAAAAATTAAGGAGCCTCTGAAAAACCTAGATTTTTACTCAAAGATTTTTTTGAACGAATGAAAAATGACGGAAGAATTTCGTAGAAATTCTGAGTAATTTTCGCCAGTTGCAATCGCTTCGCTCTTGTCGAGAAGTTCGAAGTGACGGCTACACCTTAAAAAATGCACCGCATTTTTAACTGAGAACGGGCATGAGCGAAGCGAATCCCTAGGCAACAAATTTTTGAGCAGGAAAGCGTACCTTGATGTACG
>CANMEW010000115.1 GCA_947496905.1 Rickettsiales bacterium
AGAACGAAACAGCTCGTATTTTTGTCGCGACCGGGCTTGCTAGAGTTAAAGCTAATTAACTTGATGGGTCCTTGCTCAACTTCGGCTACAATCCAATCCAAATTCAATTTGTGGTTAAAGCCAATCATGCTCACAAAAGAAGGTAACATCGACGCCACTTCCTCTTTCCAATCATTTGCAATCTGACTGCAAAAAAGATTTTTTGTTTGAGCTATTGGGGCGGTAGAAATTACAAAATCGTAAACACCGAGGTGATTGCCGCTTTTATCTTCCAAATACCATCTATCGCTTTTCTTAACGGGCATTGGAGCAACTTCGCAGTTTAAAGAAATATCCAGATTGCTAGCCAATTTTTTACAAAGGCTGTTCATGTTTGGAGAGCCTACAAAATAACTTTCCTCACTTCGACGCGAAGAACCTGCGCCACTTTGCTTAAAAGAGATTACATCCCCCTTCCAACTAGAGACATCTTTTGAGGCAATAAACGGATCGAGAAATTTTTTAAAAACTTCGCTTTCTGCGGTAAAATATTGGGCGCCGTGATCAAAGGTGAAATTTTCTGCGTAGCGAGTCGACATTCTTCCTCCGAAGCCACGAGATTTTTCGAAGATTTTTACTTCAAAAAATTCTCGCAATTCTTGTGCTAGAAAAATCCCAGAAAAGCCCGCGCCAATTATTGCTAACTTAGGTTTATTCATTGAGCAGAGCTGATATTCTAAATTACTGAATCTCCCAAATTATTTCATTGCGGCGATTCCATGGAAAGGTGAATGGATCATCGTATCAGAATATTCCTCTGCGCAACTCCTAAAACAGATCTGGGTTAAACTATTTTTTCAGATCAAAACGATCGGCATTCATTACCTTCACCCAAGCTTTCACGAAGTCTTTGACGAATTTTTCTTTGCCATCATCGGCCGCATAAACCTCAGTGATTGCACGAAGTTCAGAGCTTGAACCAAAGACTAAATCAACAGTAGTTGCTTTCCATTTAAGCTCACCAGTTTTTCTGTCACGACCCTCGTAAACCCCCTCCAGCATATCAGACTTTTTCCACTATGTTGACATGTCGAGCAGGTTGACGAAGAAGTCATTAGTGAGCACTCCTGGTTTTTTAGTGAGGACTCCAAATTCAGATTTATCAGCATTTGCGGCAATTGACCCTCATTCCTCCAACCAAAGCAGTCATTTCTGGTACAGTTAAATCAAGCATGTAAGCGCGATCAATTAGTGAATTAGTGGGTGAAATCATATCGCTCTTGCTGCGATAATTGCCGTAAGGGCTTGATTCAGCTGCGTGTTGGCGAAGAGGTGAAAGATTCACTTTATTGGGCCACCAGAATTCATTTGGTTTTACCTCTCTTTTTGTGAAATTTGAATGATTCGAGCTGCTTGAACATCCAGCAATTGCAAGCGATGTGATGACTAAAAGTTTGTTTATTTTCATAACTGTTTAGTTGTTGATGACGTTGGCGGGCTTGATAAGAAAGGTGCTTTGATAAAGATTTAGGTTCAGGATAATAAGATGTTGATCCATTAGGAGATTGAACCCAGCCAGGTTCTTCAGCCAGGTTCTTAGTATTTTAAACTATTGAATCTCCCAAATAATTTCATTGCGGCGATTCCAAGGGAAGGTGAAAGGATCGTCGTAATAAGCCAAAATCGGAAGACCTTTTGTTGAAATTTTTTGATCAGCAACAAAGCGGCTCAATTCTCCTTTTTTCTCATTAAATTTTTTGTCCGACCACAATCCAGAGAAGCGAATTGCGATGACGCGTTTAGGTTCGGTTATTTTAAATTTTATCCTGACATCTTTTGGCGCTGGTAAGTTCTCGAGCTTGTATTGCCTTGGCATGCCGAATTGGATTCGCCATTTCTTTTCCCCTTCAGAAACTTGATTCACAGGACTTGTCATCGCCACTTTTTCTGAGACCTCTTCTTGCGAAACCGGTGAAGTCATCGCCACTTTTTTCTTGGAAGTATTTTTGCCAAAAATATAGCGAGCTAGAGTCATAAATCCTTCTTTGGCGGCTTCTTTGCGATCTCCATCCACCTCAACTTCTGCCACTAGGCTTGATTCATATTCACGAAACTCAACATCGCCAACTTGGTTTATAATCTTGTAAGAAGGAATTTCATAACCCTTGTAATATCCAACTTCCGATTTCGCAGAACATGATTGCATGACTACAGCAGTAAGAACGATAAGTAAGTTGATGTTGTTCTTTTTCATATAAAAAATGGTTTACAAATTTAGTGGGTTATTAATTTTTTAAATAATCAGCCCACAGTACTTAATAAGTTTTTGATAAAAGAAATGAAAAAAAATTGTTGGATAATCGGAGCAAGTCACGGAATGGGCGAAGCCCTTGCGCATAGATTTTATAAGGATGGATACGATGTTATAATTTCGGCTAGAAGTTCTGAGAAGTTGGAAAAGTTAAAGAGTGAGCTGTCGGTTTTAGAGCTTGGCGATGTTTTAGTGAGCGCTTTGGATGTTTCGAATCTTGATTCAGTTCAACAATCTTTCGCGGAGATTTTGCGTCAATTCCAAAAAATTGATTTGGTTATTTTCTGTCCAGCGCTTTACCAGCCAATGTCTGTGATTAACTTTGATCTCGATATCTCTAAAAAAATTATCGACGTAAATTTGGTCGGATTTTTAAATTTTCTGCATCTGGCGGTTCCTCAAATGGCTCAACAAAAATCAGGACAAATCGCTGTTATTGCCAGCGTTGCAGGCTATTCGGGACTTCCCCAATCATTCGCTTACGGAGCCTCTAAAGCCGCGCTAATTAATCTTTGCGAAGGAATTTATCCAGAATTACAGCGCTGCGGAATTGATCTTTCGGTGATTAATCCTGGCTTCGTTAAAACAAGATTGACCGATCAAAACAAATTCAAAATGCCCTTTTTGATTTCCACTGAAGAGGCGGCAGAGCTTATCTCGCAAGGACTTAAGAAGAAGTGTTTTGAGATTCATTTTCCAAAAAAATTCACATTCTTTCTTAAAATTATGCGCCTTCTGCCCTATAAAATATTCTTTTTTATCACCAAAAAAATTGTCTGAATTTATGTATCAACTAAGCGAGAAAAAGCTTCACAAGCCATTTAGTAACGATATTGATAAGCCGGAAGTTTTTTTATTTTTGAAAAAAATTCTCGCGAAAGATTCTTCATTCTTGTGGATGAGCGTAGTTTACGGATTGGTTATTAGCTTGCTCGCTCTAGCGGTTCCGATGTCGGTCCAGTTTTTAATAAATTCTGTTCCTGCAGCAAAGAGAAGCTATGGGTAAATTCGCAGAATCCGAATCGAGGTTAAAATCAATTCGATATGAGCAGCAAATTACCGAAGAAAAAATCGGTGCTGAGATAGAACAAATTAAAATCCGCATCAAAAACATCGTTGAGATGCATGATAACCTCGTTGAAGAGGCTAAGTTAGCAGATTTACTTGAGGCTTCAGAAAGAGAAAAATTTTCTCATGGCGCCAGCAACTTTTTTTTGGTTAATTTGCGCGAACAAGATACTGCCGCTTCAAAAGCGGCAGTTTTCGAAATGTCGGAAAAATATCAGGAAACTTTAGCTGATTACAAATTAGCAGTTTTTCGCATCGAAAAAGAAGCTTCGTCATCGGATCAAAAAACCCTGACCCATGAATAAAAATCCATCAATTGCCATCATTGGTTCCGGCATATCCGGCCTATCTGCAGCATATTTTCTTGACGACAAATATCGCATCAAACTTTACGAAAAAAACGATTACCTTGGCGGACATTCCAACACGGTGACGG
>CANMEW010000116.1 GCA_947496905.1 Rickettsiales bacterium
GTTATTCTGCCCGACTTCAGATTGATTTTAATCGTAATTTCGGAGTCAGATTTTACTCGCGCAGTTTCAATTTTTTGTAAATTTGGTAAATATTGCAGGAAGCTTTCTTTTGGTAATTTTAAAGGCGGCATCACGTCAAGTATTTCTGAATCGAGACTGCCACGCTTAACCATGACGACGCGATTATTGCCTGAATCGGCAATGTAGAAGCGGTCAAGCACGGCAATTATTCCCTCGGGCTCGTCAAACTGAGTTGATGAGCCAATCTTCTCACCCCTATTTTTTGCGCCGATTAAATCACGAATTTGTCCAGAGGAAAAGTCGTATTTTCTAATCGTGTGATTGAAGCTGTCGGCGATGTAGATTCCGGTGTCGTCAGCCATGAGTCCAAGTGGGTGCTGCATCAAAGCCTTAGTTTTATCTCCATTGTCATGACCGAATTCAAACAAACCTTTGCCGATTAAAGTTTTTATATTGCCGCTTTCATCAAGCATGCGTAGCGAAGAAGTTTCTGAATCAATGAAGTAAAGTTTTTTCCCGTAAGCCGACATGTCTGCCGTTTGCGCTAGAGAATTGTCTGGATATTTTCCGTCATCGATTCCTTCAGAGCCATTACCAGCGAGGATTTCGATCGTCTGTTTTTTGAGATTGTAGGATAAAATTTGATGCGTGCCTGAATTGGCGATGGCGATGTTGTTTTTGTCGGGGAAGAATTCGAGATCGGTTGGAGAGGCTAATTCTAGATTTGATGCTTCTAGAGCTTCATTATTTTCGACAGTGCTGCCGATTTGACCGGAGCCAATTAATGTTGAGACTCTGTTGGTTTTGAAGTCGATCACGCGCAATGCATGATTACCAGTGTCGGCGACGTAGAGCTTGTTGTCAGAATAGAGTAGGCCGTGCGGAGATCGAAAGGAGGCGACGTCAAAACTACCATTTTCGAAACCCTCTTTTCCGGAGCCAATTTTTACGATTATTTCTCCGGAGATTGAGCTAGCCAGAATGTTATTTTGACCGCTATTGGCGATGAAGATTACTGGCAGATGCTGTGATTTGTAGGTAAAATCGGAACTGTATTCGAGTTTTGATGGAAAGCTAAGGACGTTACCAATCAAGTTGTGCTTCTCGAGTGCTATTGGCAAAGGATCTCGATTGATTTGATATTTGTGACGAGAGACTAGCTTTTTAACATCATGCCGGATGCGACTAAATTCATCTTCACCGACATAGGTTTTAACCACATTACCGCGCGAGTTGATGAGTATGAAAGTCGGCCAAGCTTTTACTTCAAAACTATTCCAAATTTTTAGATCGGGGTCGTTAACAACGGCGTGAGTGATGTCGTGTTTTAAAATGGCTTTTCTGATTGAGGAGATGTCCCTCTCATTGTCGAATTTTCTAGAATGGACGCCGATTACGACTAGCTTACTGCCAAATTCATTTTCCAATTTTTTGATTTCTGGCAAGGCTTGAATGCAGTTGACACAAGCATATGTCCAGAAATCTAGTAAGATGATGCGGTCTTTGAGGTCAGATTTTTCTAGTGGGCGGGAGACATTCAGCCATTGAGTATTTTTTTTCGTGACCAATTTAGTGACGTCAGAAATTGGGAATGTGGCGGTAAAAAATATGCGGGAAAAAATCGAGAAAATGACCCACAGAATAATTATCGTGGCAGTGATGAGCAAGAGGAGAGACCTATCTTTGTGACTGAGCTGTTTCATTGAAAAAATAAAATGGGGTACGTCACGAATGACGTACCCCTAAACTAAATTTAGTTAGTGAGCGCCGCTTTCCATTTTGCGGGCTTTCTTTTTCCTAGCGATGCTTTCTTCCCTTCTTCTTTTAACTTTTTCAGAAGGTTTTTCAAAAGCTTTTCTTCTACGAGCTTCCTTAACTATTCCCTCTTTTTGAGTTTTTTTTCTGAAAGCTCTGATTGCTAGTTCCAAGTTTCCTCGTCCGTGAACTACAACATCCATGTCTAATTTACCCCCTTCGGTCTTAAAAAAATTTTTAAATTCTGATTTATCGGCTGTTGCAAGTTTTGCGTTCTACGCGCGTGGATCAATCCAAGAAATATTGCCATCTTTGCGATGGTAAACCACGTTTAGTCTGTTGTTTTGTTTATTGATGAAGACTAGGGCCGGAAGATCCGCTAGATCCATTTTCATGATTGCTTCATTCACCGTAAGCTCCTCAACATCTGTGTTTTTTTCTGAGATGACTTTGAGATCGTCGCTGAGCTGTCCTTCCATTTCCTCATTTTCCATCTCTTCAAATACGTTGTAAGCAACTGGTGGGAGGATGTATTTGATCGCGTCGAGAGCTTTGTAATTTGGTTCGACAGATTTTAATCCACCGCCGCTGCGACGATAATTTTTTATTTTCCCCTTGTAGCGTCGTAGCTGATTTACTGCCTTTTCAGAAGCTTCGTTGAAACAGCTATAAACATCGCCAGCTTGAGCGTCAGATTTTACCACGATGCCATTTTTTACACCTTCATTGATGGTCAAAACAACTTTGAATAGCGGACCATCTTTGATGAAGTGAGCCTCGGCATTTACAGCTTTGTCGAAATATTTTTTTACAGATTTTAACAAATTTTCTTCAACATATTGGGTCAATGATTTACCGACCTCCATGTTGGAGCCAATTACTCTTACTTGCATATTTTAGGAAATTTAAATTGAGGAAATTTGGTTCATCACGTAGTGCAAAATTCCACCGCGCAGGAAATATTCTACTTCGTTGCTAGTGTCTAATCTGCAAATTAATGTGATTTTTTGTTTAGAGCCGTCTGGCTTAGTGATGGTGCAGAGAATGTCCTGTTGTGGCTTGATGCTAGGAGTGATTCCATGAATATCAACAACTTCATCCCCAGTTAGTCCAAGATTTTTACGATCTTGTCCGGCCTTAAAAATCAAAGGTAAAACACCCATTCCAACTAAGTTAGAGCGATGAATTCTTTCGAAACTTTCCGCCACAACTGCCTTTACTCCGAGTAAAAATGTTCCCTTCGCAGCCCAGTCACGAGAAGATCCGGTGCCATATTCTTTGCCTGCAAAAATTACTAATGGAGTGTTTTTTTCTTTGAAGGACATCGCTGCATCGTAAATCGGAACCACTTCATTTTTGTCATTCTTGGTGAAGCCGCCTTCTTTCACGCCGCCCAACATTTCGTTCTTAATTCTGACATTGGCGAAGGTTCCGCGCATCATCACTTCATGATTGCCACGCCTAGCGCCGTAAGAGTTGAAATCCTTTTTATCAATTCCTTTGCCGTTCAAATAAATTGCAGTGGGAGAGGTTGCGGAAATATTTCCGGCGGGAGAGATGTGGTCTGTAGTGATTGAATCGCCAAACAATGCTAACATGCGCGCAGCCTTGATTTCAACGGCATTAACACGGTTGAGGTCGTCAAAGAAATTTGGCAAGCGGATGTAAGTGCTGTTTGGATTCCAAGCGTAAGTCGCAGATTTTTCGACCTGAATTTTTTGCCAAGCCACATCGCCATCGAATAAATTGGAATATTTTTTGGCAAAAACTTCGCGCGTAACTTGGGAAGCAATGACGGCGTCAATCTCGGATTTGCTAGGCCAAAGGTCTTTCAGAAAAACTTTTTTACCACTCGCATCAGTTGCGATTGCGTCAGTCGCAAGATTTATTTTTAAGCTTCCAGC
>CANMEW010000117.1 GCA_947496905.1 Rickettsiales bacterium
TTGACCCTCTTCCAGATTAACATTTTTTGGCATAATTATCATTGCCGTTCCGCCGCGCTTTTTAATCTCCATAGGGATAAAAATGCTAATCGTCTCATCATTTGCTATTGAGATGCCTTTATCACTCTCTGTGATCATATTTTGCCATTTCATATCAATTTGTGAGTTCGTTTGATAATGAGTGAAGTCCATCCTTAAAAATTCGAATATTTAAACCGTCTGGCCTAACTTCAATGTCTTTAACCAGCAGATTGATGATTCTAGCCTGCTCAAGCGGAAATAATTCGTCCCAAACTTTCTCAATTTGCTTGAAAGAATTAATGATCAGATTTTCGGATACTTTCCCCACCGCCTGACCTATAGTGTTAACGATAAATTCCGGCTTTCTTAAAAGAGTTAAAACCTGATTCGTAATCACATTTTCTGCCTCGTTTGCTGAAACTCTGGCTATCTTGCAAGAATCATTATTGCCAACTGCCTTAGATGAGCAAAGGTAATAGCGGTATCTCTTGCCTTGTTTTTTGGTGTAAGTTGGAACCATTTTAGCGCCACATACTCCGCAGCGTATTATACCTTTGAGAAGTGGCGCTGAAGTTATTCGCGACTTCGGAATTATGATTTGATTTTGTTGGTTGCGGTTAAGAATTGAATCAGCTTTTTCCCAAGTTTCTTTAGTAATTATTGCCTCGTGTAACCCTTCATATGACTGGTTTTTATGCTCGATCATTCCAGCATAAATTTTATTTTCTAAAAACCTTCTGACATTTTGTTTGTTGAACTTTTTCCCTTTTTGAATTCTGCCAGTTTTTGATACCCAGCTTTTAGTAATGAATCCGTGTTTATTTAGCTCTCTAGCAGTTTCTGTTATTGACTCGCTTTCAATAAAAATGTTGAAAATGTTTCTGATAATTTTTGCTTCTTCTTCGTTAATAAGAAGCTTGGCATCTTTAGCATCATAGCCCAACGGAACTGATCCCCCCATCCACATTCCCTTTTTCTTGGAAGCGGCAACCTTGTCTCTGATGCGCTCTGAAGTTAATTCACGCTCATACTGAGCGAAGCTCATAATCATTCCAAACATCAATCTTCCTGCGGCGGTAGAGGTGTTAAAACTCTCTGTAACCGAAATAAAGCTGACTTTATGTTGATCAAAAATCTCAACGATCTGAGTAAAATCAAAAAGCCTTCTGCTTAAGCGATCTGCTTTGTAAACCACTACGCAGTCAATTTTATCTTCCCTGATATCTTGAAGCAGTTTTTTAAAAGCTGGTCTTTCCATACTGCCACCAGAATAGCCTCCATCATTATATTCAGTTGAAATTAAAACCCATCCTTCATGAATCTGTGAGGCAATATAATTTTCTGCGGCAGACCTTTGAGCATCAAGAGAGTTAAAGGCTTGTTCCAATCCATCTTCGCTGGATTTTCTGGTATAAATTGCGCAACGGACTTTTGGTTTTTGATTTAAATCGCCGTCACTTTTCGGCTGATCATTTCTAGAATTTTGTTGGAAGTTTCTCATATTTTAATCGGCTCTTAATTTAAAGAATTTCGGACCGTTCCATCTGGTGCCGGTAATTTTTCTAGCAATCGAGGAAAGGCTTTTGAACTTCTGCCCTTCATACTCAAAACCATCTTTGAGGACTTCGACTTGATAAGTTTTTTCATTCCACTCACGGCAAATCTTTGTGCCTGGCATTAGGTCGCTGTGATGCCTTAATGAATTGGTTGAAATGCCATCTGCAATTTTTAACAGCTTGTTTTTAGTTTCATCAGCCAAACCACCAAACATTAGCTCTTGTAAGCGGTAAGCAATCCTTGGTCGCAAAAATTCTTTACCAGAATTAGCAGCGCATTTTTTCGGCATGATTTCATTATAAACCTGCCTTAAATCAGCTGGTGTTTTGCTGTCTAAATCAATTACCTGACGAATAATACTTTTGCTCATAGCATGAATTGTTGATTGAGGTTAGAATCAATGCTATGAAGGCTTGGGGACGGTTTGTTATCAAGTAGAATCTGAGAGTTTTGCGATCTTTCTTTGGCTTCTAGGCGGCAAATTCCACTTAATAGAATTCTTCCGATTTCTCGTAGCTTTTCTTGAGATGAATTTGGTGTTTTTTGATTTCTGGTTCGTATTTCCATATGGCAGCGAATTTATTAGCAAAATTTCTCCCCATATTAGAGAAAAAGTGCCATAAAGTCGCAATGTGCCGCATTCCAGCCAGTTGACCCCAAGATCTTCCCTGTAAGTCAAAATAGCGAATTTTGTTCATTTTTAGACACAAAATGAGACGCTCCTTAAAAAACTGCGCAAAAAGATTTACAAAAACCAACTTATGATGATAATTTTAAGGTAATCTTAAGATTTCGGGCTCTTGTATTTTAGCTAACACTATAGGCAGTAAGGGAAAAGCGATTAAGATGATCTCATAGCTAATTTATGCCTTCGGCGCAAGCAGCTCTTCTTTCAAACAAAGAGCTCAACGCCATGCAAGCAAAAATAAAAAAGTTGATTCGTAGCACTCCAGAAGAAGATTTAAAATCCCTCCTCAATCAATATGACCTGAATTTGCCGGAAGATTTTAAGTGGCAAAATAACGGGAAAAAATATCACACCCAACTATTCAATTCGATTTGGAATATCAGCGATGAAGAAATAAAAACTCGCCTTTTTGAAATTATCGAGCGCGTTCATGAAATGATTGATGAGCTTGGACAGGCAAATCTTCAAGCACGACCAGCAATTGGAAGTAATGACAATTTTCTCAGTTTAAAAAGCGAACATTCGCGTTGTATTTGGGCGCTGCAAAATCATCCGCAAGAATTTGAAAAAGCCGAATATTGTGCCTCACTTGATTACAAAAGAAAATCGCGTGAATGGAGTTCTTTTGTAGCACCAAAGGAAAGAGAAACTAGTAATACCAAAGAGCATCTTGAGGAATTTAAGCAGTCGGTGCTTGAGTGCTTTAACATCAGCAAGAAAATCAAAGTTGAGATTTTTGAGCGCATCAAAACCGATCATACCGACAAAGAAATCGCCGTCTTCCAGCTAATCGCCTATCACGATGGACTTCACAAATCAGTTCAAACTTTTGAAAAAGAAGAAGTTGTCACCAAATTTTATCCAACAGTAAACGAATTTTCGATTAGCTACGAACCACACACCGGAATCGTTGAAGTTGTTTCTGATTGCAAAGAAAACCGAGGTAAACTCGCAAAAGCATTTGTTAATTCCTTCCTAAAAACTGGAGATGATGTTGATGAAATTCCGATCAAAAAATTTGATCTCTCAAAGCTGAAGGTTCCTTACAATTTCATGAAAGATGTTGATCCAAGTGATTTGATCGAAGATGTAAAAGTAACGCTGCTCAAACTACAACCGCTTGATAACAGAAATTCAACAACGCTTGAGGCACTTTTTAGAGATCATCGCTCAATTTACTCTTTAGCGCAAGATTGGTATGCTCAGTATAATCCGCTTCATGGCTCCTTTACTATCAAGAAAGCCAGACTTTCGATTAAATTCAAACCAACGGATAAAAATCCGCGCGGAAAACTTTTACATGTTAACATCACTGATCCAAATGGATGCGACTTGAAAGACCGGTCAGAAAGAGAAAAGATGATAGG
>CANMEW010000118.1:0-3117 GCA_947496905.1 Rickettsiales bacterium
ACCTCTAACAAGTCCATTTTTAACAGCTTGATCGTGCTTACATTTTTTACATTTGATCATAACACTTACTCCAATTTTGGTTAAAAATTGGAGGATTGGTTTTATCTATTTAAAGGGCAACACTCTCAGAAATGTCAGTCTTAATCTTCTTAATCCCAATCACTCTTGGTCTTGGTTTGCTCGGTCTTGGCTGCTTTTTGTGGAGCCTTAAATCCAAGCAATATGAGGATCTAAACGGTGCGGCAAGTAGAATTTTATTCGACGATTCCGAGAATTCACCTCCAGTAAAAAAAGGCGCCTCGAAAAATTAGATTTGGTATAAAATGAAAAAAACTTCATCCTCTCAACTCAGCTTCATGCCGCAAGAATCAGGATTTCTTGGTGTTGAAGAAAAATATTTAGAATCGCCGCAGCAGGCAAAAGTTGTGGTCGTTCCCTTCGGCTTAGAAAAATCTGTAAGCTATGGTGGCGGCACTAAAAACGGTCCCAAGGCAATCATTAAAGCATCTCAGCAAGTAGAACTTTTCGATGAAGAATTTTGGTGCGAGCCTTTCAGGAAATATGGCGTTGCCACGATGAAACCGCCAAAAATTGATTACAGCTCGGTGGTGAAATCTCTGAATCAGCTCGAAAAAATTACTCAAAAAATTTTAGATGCCGAAAAATTTCCATTAATTCTTGGTGGTGAGCATTCAATCACAGCAGGCTCCATTCGTCCATTCGTAAAAAAATATCCAGACTTGGCAATTCTACATTTTGATGCTCACGCTGATTTGCGCGACGGTTACGATGGCGAGCATTATTCACATGCTGCAGCACTTCGTCGTGTCATGGACAATCCAATTTCAACACTAATTTCTTGCGGAATCAGAAATATTTCTGCGAGCGAAATTCCTTATTTGGAAGCCAATCGCGACCGCATCACCATTCACTTCGCAAAGGATCGCAGAAATTGGGACGCAAAAAAAATCGTCGCTCCACTTAAGGGTCGTCCGGTATTTTTAACTTTCGATTTAGACGGTTTTGATTCGAGTCTGATGCAGGCAACTGGTACTCCAGAGCCAGGTGGGATGATGTGGGAAGATGCGCTCGACATCATTCGTGAGGCGAGTAAAATTTCTAAAATTGTTGGTGCTGATGTGGTTGAGTTAGCGCCAGTGAAGCTTCTACACTCATGCGATTTTCTGTCAGCAAAACTTTGCTACAAAATTCTTTCCTACGCTTTTTTGAATCAGAAACGTTAGAAGCATGATAAAAGCTGCAGTAATTGGCGACCCAATCTCGCAATCTCTTTCGCCAAAAATTCACAATTTTTTCCTAAAAAAATACGGTATTAGTGGAAGTTACGAAGCAATTCGAGTGGAAAAAAATGACTTGGTAAAAGCGGTGCAAAACCTTGTTAATTCTGGCTTTGCTGGGTTTAACGTTACCATTCCTCACAAGGAAGAAATTTTCAAAATTTGTCATCACAAAAGCAGAACCGCAGAAATTACCAAAGCAGTAAATACGGTCATCATCACTCCCGACAAAAAACTTTTTGGTCATAATTCTGACGCTGAAGGATTCCTCAGTAATCTCAAAAATTCCCAAGCAGATTTTGATTTAAAAAACAAAACCGTTTTTCTGATTGGCGCTGGCGGCGCAGCAAGAGCAATAGTTTACGGGTTTTTAAAATCTGGAGTCGCAAAAATTTTCATTACCAATCGCAGTGAAATTCGTGCTACTGAATTGATCGAAAATTTTAGAAATTTTGCCACAGAAAAAAAATCTCAGCTGTGCTTTTTGAATGCGAAAAATTTTGCAGAACAACTTTCTGAGTGCGATTTATTGGTAAATTCAACATCGCTTGGAATGGCTGGGCAAGAGGCTTTAGAGCTCAATTTAAAAAATTTAAAACAATCAGCGTTGGTCTGCGACATTGTCTACAAGCCGTTGATTACTGATCTTTTGAGGTCGGCAGAAATGCGAGGAAATAAAATTGTCACCGGAATCGGAATGCTGTTAGGTCAGGCACTGATTGGTTTCGAATCTTGGTTCAAGCAGAAGCCAGAAATTAATGAGGAAGTTTTAGATATGATGCATCGATCTTTTTAACAAAATAAATCTATTGCGGATACACTGATTCACTCAGTGTGCAGCAATTCGATCCATACCAAATTTGAACGAAGTTCGAATTTGATTAAATATAAATTCATGCCACTAGCACCAATAGCGCTCTTTGTTTACAACCGTCCAGAGCATACACGAAAAACAATCGAAGCCTTACAGAAAAATTTTTTAGCAGTGGAAAGTGAGCTATTTATTTTTTGCGATGATGCAAAAAATTCTGATGGACAAGAGGCTGTAAAAGCAGTAAGGGACTACGTAAAATCCATTTTTGGATTTAAAAAAATTACCATCACCGAGCGTGAAAAAAACTTTGGATTAGCTGCGTCGATCATTAGCGGAGCTACCGAAATCGTCGAAAAATTTGGACGCATCATTGTTTTGGAAGATGACCTAGTTACCTCTCCCTATTTCTTAGAATTCATGAATGAAGGTTTGGATTTGTACGAATCAGAAGGGGAGGTGGTAAGTATTCACGGTTACATCTATCCGGTTAAAAAAACATTGCCGGAAACGTTTTTTTTGCGTGGAGCAGATTGCTGGGGATGGGCAACTTGGAAAAGAGGATGGGATTTATTCGAGAAAAATGGTGCCAAACTTTTGGCAGAATTGCAGCAAGAAAATCTCACCAAAAAATTCGATTTCGATGGTTGCTACCCTTACACTCGAATGCTTGAAGATCAGATCGCTGGCAAAAATAATTCTTGGGCAATTCGCTGGCATGCTTCGGCATTTTTAGCTGGGAAACTCACTCTTTATCCCGGCAAGTCACTGGTGCAAAACATTGGTATTGATGGCAGCGGAACGCATTGTGCGGACATGAATGAATTTAATCGCCAAGCAACTCAGGAAAAAATTTTACTAAAAAGAACTACACTTTCGGAGAATCATAAAGCTCGCGAAGAGATAAAAAAATTACTCAAACCAAGAAAAAATTTCATTGCCAGCCTCATTCATAAAATTAAGAAAAAGCTAAAAAAGCGCGAAAGAAAAAAAGAAAAATATGGATGG
>CANMEW010000118.1:3127-3560 GCA_947496905.1 Rickettsiales bacterium
AAAGATTTTAGAAAAATGCAAAAATGCATTGCTTAAAGTAAAAAATGGTGAAGCTGTTTTTGAGAGGGACTCGGTTATTTTTGACAAGATTGAATATTCTTGGCCTCTACTTTCTGGATTGCTTTTGGTTGCGGCGAAGAATGGTGGAAAGCTTAATCTCATTGATTTTGATGGTTCGTTAGGAAGCACTTTTTTTCAAAATCGAAAATTTTTATCTCAGCTGCGAGAGGTGAAATGGAATGTTGTTGAGCAGAAAAATTTTGTTGATTGCGGCAAAAAATATTTCGCAGATTCTCAGCTAAAATTTTATCATGATATTGATTCGTGCCTCGAAGAAAATAAGTCAAAAACCTTGCTCCTATCGAGCGTAATTCAATATCTAGAAAAACCTTACGAGTTTTTAGACGAGATAATTTTTCGAAAATTTGAGTTT
>CANMEW010000119.1 GCA_947496905.1 Rickettsiales bacterium
GGCGTAAAAATAAAAATATACCAGAGCTCCTTAAAACTTGAACTTCTCAGCTCTGGTATAGGAGCCTCTGAATTCACCAAAAATTCCATTTAAACAAATGCCAGTTACTCAACTTGATGTTCGAGATGCATTTGAGCTGCTAAGAAGTGATCAAAATTCCGTTCTTGTTGATGTCCGAACCTTTGAAGAATTTAACTTCGTTGGATCCGCTAACCACTCACCATTCAACAGTCGGATGATTTTCTTACCTTGGCAGCTTTTTCCATCAATGAACGAAAATCCTGAATTTTCCTCCAACCTAGAAGAATCCCTAAAGAAGCTTTTCGGTAGTGAGTGCAAAAAGGTAAAAATTATTTTCATTTGCCGCAGCGGCGGCAGGTCAAACGCTGCAGCGAATCATGCCATCAACCTTGGCTACCACAATTGCTACAACATCATTTCTGGATTCGAAGGTGATTTGGACAGTAATGATCAAAGAGGAAAAATTAATGGCTGGAAAGCGAGTGACTTACCTTGGAGGCAAAAATGATCAAAGCCGCCACAGTTCAAGTCTCCAATCCAAGTAATGACCAATTCCTGTCGCAACTTTTTGCTGCCTGCAAAGCTGAATTTGGCGAAGAAAATTTTAATAAATGGCTCGCAGATTTAGAAATTTTCTCAAATTCAGAAAGTGAAATTATTTTTTCTACCGCCTCCAAATTCGTACGCGACTGGATCATTCGCGAATTCATTGAGTCTAAATCTTGGAAGAAAAATCTTAAAAACTTAGCTCAAGAGCTGCGCCCACAGCTGAAAAAAATCGCCGTTATTTACATTCCAAAAACTACTCAAGACTCATCTCCAAGCACATCGCTGCAGGTTTCCAACGTTGATCAAAAAATTGTTAATCTTTCGAAGCATGGCAATGTTTTTGCTTTTGGAACAGAGCTCAATCCACGCTTCACCTTCAAAAATTTCATCAGCGCTAAATACAACAAACTAGCGCTCTCGATGGCAAAAATTGCCTCTGGTCTCGATGCTCAAATCAATCTTTTCGACGATAAAATTCCGCTCTTCATTCATGGCGGTGTAGGGATGGGAAAAACTCATTTGGCGCAAGCAATCGCTTGGCAAATCAAGGAATCAGACAAGTCAAAAAAAGTGGTTTATTTGTCGGCGGAAAAATTCATGTACCATTTCGTGCAGTCTATTCGCGGTAATGATGTGATGTCTTTCAAAGAAAAAATGCGCTCGATCGATGTTCTGCTTGTTGACGACGTGCAGTTTATTGCAGGGAAAGAAAGCACTCAGCAGGAATTCATGAATTGTTTCAACTCTCTCGTTGAAGACAATAAGCAGGTTGTTTTGGTCTGTGACCGCTGCCCATCAGACCTAGAAAACATTGATGAAAAACTAAAATCCCGCATCTCTGGTGGCATGATCGTTAACTTCAAAAATCCAGACTACCAAGACCGTCTGACCATTTTAAAAGCCAAGGCGCAAGGAATGGAGCAAGAAATCTGCGAAAAAATTTTGAGCTTTATTGCTGAAAAAATTTCTACCTCTGTCCGTGATCTCGAAGGCGCCCTAAAAAAATTAATCGCTGGAAAAGTTTTACTCGGGGAAGAAATAACTTTGGAAAGCGTGAAAATTATTTTAGCCGATTACGTACGTAAATCGAACTCACAAATTCCAACAATCGAAAAAATTCAGAAATTTGTTGCGCAATTTTACGGAATTAAAATTGCAGAATTAATCTCCAAAAACCGCGCCCGCTCTGTTGCTAGACCTCGTCAAATTGCAATGTATTTAGCAAAAACTCTTACCTCAGAAAGCCTGCCAAAAATCGGTGCTGGATTTGGTGGCAAAAATCACGCCACCGTAATTCACTCCGTTAAGCTGGTAAAAGAATTGATGAATTCAGATCAAAAAATTCTGCAAGAAATCAAATCTCTGGAAGAAAAGATAGTTGGCTAAAAGTTAATGGTGGCAATTTGAAGTTAGCTAATTTCCACTGAAGCAAGACGAAGATCTCGATGATCCAAATGTTTCATGCTGATTACCCGCAGTGTCTAGCTCAAAATATACCCATTCAAGCTGAAGAAGCCGAATGGGTATATTTTAAATTCTTTACGCCGCACGAGCGGCGCCCCACATTGTGGGGAACCCAATACCGAATCTGATTTGGTTCGGATGAAAATAGTTCGGTATCTTCAATCAGATTCGGTATAGATTCCCCACAAAGATAGTTTACACCCTACTTACAAGGTTCTTCCTCATTTTGTTAGCTACCCTGCCTCTCCTCAGAATTGCGCACCATTTTGCCGCGATCTTATCTCCCCTAAGCTTGATGAATAAATAAGACCAATCCGGTCCAAAGCATTTCAAGGGGTTCAATTAAATCATACTTGTGACAAGCCGTGACGTATGAACACAATTAAACATGACCACTTTTACAAATTTACACTTAAACGAAAAAATCCTTAATGCCCTTGAAAAAAAGGGATATACCACTCCTACTCCCATCCAACTCCAAGCAATTCCGCATGTAATGGAAGGTAAGGATTTACTAGGAATCGCTCAAACTGGAACCGGAAAAACGGCAGCCTTTTCTTTGCCAATTCTACACAATTTGGCAAAAAATCCGGTCTCAGCAAAGTCTGGCTGCATGCGGGTTTTGATCCTCACACCAACTCGCGAACTCGCCTCGCAAATTGCAGAAAATATTGAAATTTACGGGAAAGAACTAGGTCTACGCCATGCAATAATTTTTGGCGGAGTCAGTGAGCGTCCACAAATTACCGCGATGCAACGCGGTGTAGACATTCTCATCGCCACCCCTGGTCGCTTACTTGACCTCACAAATCAGGGCTACATCCGTTACATGCAGTTGGAAGTTTTTGTTTTGGATGAGGCCGACCGCATGCTCGACATGGGCTTCATCAACGACATCAAAAAAATCATCCATAAAATTCCGGAAAAAAGGCAGACACTTTTCTTCTCCGCGACAATGCCTGACACCATTGCTGACCTTGCTCATTCAATTTTAAAACAACCGGTAAAAGTTGAAGTGACGCCGCAATCAACAACGGTCGAAAAAATTGATCAGAAAATTTTCTTCGTTGAGCAAACAAACAAACCGGCTTTGTTGAAAACAGTTTTGAAGCAAGAGGGCGTGAATCACATTCTTGTCTTCTGCAAAATGAAGCATGGCGCCAATAGAGTAGTAGCTCACTTACTAACCCACGGCATTAAAGCCGCAGCAATTCACGGCAATAAATCACAAGGCGCTCGCGAAAAGGCTCTTTCCGATTTCCGTGCCGGAGAAATTCAGGTGTTGGTTGCAACCGACATTGCCGCTCGAGGAATCGATATTCCCGCAATTAGCCACGTCATCAATTACGACATT
>CANMEW010000120.1 GCA_947496905.1 Rickettsiales bacterium
CGTGTTGGAAGAGATTGAGGAGTTCTTCTTTGTCAATTTGCCCGATAATGTCCAAAAGGTAGCGCGAATTGAAGCCAGTTTCAATTTTTTCCCCTGAGTAATTCACATCTAGTTCTTCGTAAGCGAAAGAGCCGTCATTGGTGTTCACCTGTAAATTCATTTTACCATTTTCAAGCGTCATTTTGATCGAGCGGTGCTTGTCAGTTGCGACAGTTGAAACGCGGTCAACGCAATCAAAGAAAATCCTTTTATTAATGACGGCAATTTGCGTGTTATTTTTTGGTAGCACCTTGTCGTAATCAGGAAATTCGCCGTCGATTAGCTTGGAAACAATCGTGGTTTGGTCGGTGGTAATTTTAATTTTTACGCGTGACACGGCGAGTTTAATTTTTTTCGACCCGTCAATAATTCTCCTAATTTCGGCAACTGATTTTTTTGGCAAAATCACTCCGAAAGCTGTTTTAAAATTGTCTGAAGCCAAGAAGGACAAAGCCAATCTGTGACCGTCAGTGGCAACGGTGCGCAGCTCGAAACCGGAATCTTTTTGAATCGCCTGCAAATGCAGCCCGTTCAAGTAGTAGCGCGTTTCGTCGCTAGAAATTGCGAAGCGAGTTTTGTCGATCATTTTCGCAAATAGCGAAGCCTCAACCTCAACCTCTTCCCCCAATTCACCTTCAGATAAATTTGGAAATTCTGCCGCATCAATGCAGGGCAAACTGTATTTCGACTTGCCTGATTTTATTTGCAGAATTGTTGCATTCTCTTGCGAAATCATGATGTTGGCGCTGTCCGGAATTTTCCTGACAATGTCGAAAAACATTTGTGCCGGAACAGTTGTGCTGCCGCTATTTTTCATGTCCGCCTCGAAAGTGGAGGTAACTAGAATATCCATGTCAGTCGCAAGCAAAACAACCTTGTCGGCACCGTGAGAGCTCTTGTGCGCTTCAATTTTTATGTTTTGCAGAACGGGAATGGTGTTCTTTTTTTCAACTGCACCATTGACGCTAGAAATGGCTTTTAGTAGCGCTTGCTTTGTGACTTCGAATTGCATTTGTGAGGAATTAATTTTGAGGGTTTAATGACAGGCTCTTAGAACCTGTTCAAAATCTTGCTGTGGTGAGGCTTCTAGCGCTGTTCTTTCGAGTACCGAAGCGGAATGTACTTTTTTCGTACCTGAGCATCGGAACACAGAAAAACAGCGCTAGAAGCCCATCCGCAGTTAGAGATTTTGAACAGGCTCTTAGAAAAACCCGAATTCTGAACTGACATTGAAGAACACGGCATTGTCGTCAGATTTATTTTTTCCAAGAAATTGCGACTTAGAAAGCGCTCGTGAAAAAGTCAGAGAAGTATTTAATTTCCAGTAGTCAAATCCAATTTTAAAACCCCCTCCGCTTAGCCTTCCACTTCTATTTCCACCTTTAGACCTTACGTAACCGTAATCGTAAAATGGCGTTACGGAAAAGCGGTACAGGCTTGTGAAATATTGCCCCTTCTCTGGGCTTAAATAAGGCACAATGGCCTGCCCTAAATTTACCGCTAATTCATTACGGAAAGTGTAGCCGGAATCTTCAGAAATCGAACCTTCTTTAAAGCCTCTAATCGAATAAAGACCACCGATTGAAAAGCCGTCTGATCCGTAAAGAGTTTGCTTAGAAATCTGACTGTCGAAGCTGCCATTGTAAGAAATTGGCGTGGCAAAAATTTGCGTTTTTTTTGTGTAATTTCCGTAAAATTTAAAAATGTCGAACTCGGCGTGAGCAACATTACTAGGAATGTTTGGGTTGTTTTTTTGCGCATCCAAAATGTTCAGCGCCTTACTGTATCCTGGCTTGAGAAAGAGTGTGGAATTATCAAGAAAAAATGTAATTGGTAGCGAAGCGTAGCCAATCGAAGCCTTTCTACTTGTCGCCAAAACTTTTTCATCAGCTTGAAAATTTCGACTGTAACGACTGGTAAGCGTTAAATTGGAGGCGAGTTTTATTTTTTTATTTTTGATCAGAGTTCGATCTAAGCTTGCGATTCTAGTGTCGGTAATGCCGTGCGATTTAAAACGTTGCGTGTCTCCGCCCCAAAAAAAATAAGAAGACTTAGAGTAGCTCAAGGTCAGCGTGTACCATTTAAGCGGCACAGAAAAGCTGCTGCTCACCGAATGAGTTCCGCCACTAGTTTTGCGATTTTTGTCAAAGTCGTTTGATGTTCGGCTGATGTTCAAATTGTCGTTAAGCCAAAAAAGATTATCTTGCGATAGACCTACAGTGTCGCGCTTCTCACCGGTTACTCTATTCCCACCATTCTCGTAAGAGGCGTTTAATTTTAAGCGTTGATTAGGAATATTTTCGATTGCAACCACTGAGCTTCTTTCGCCTTTTCCAGGCAAAACTTTCATTGTCGCGCTGTTCGAGGAAAGGCGATTTACCTGCTCCAAGCCATGTTCAATTTTTCTCAAGTTCAAAACTTTATTTTTTTTGATGTAACCAAAGGCAGTAAATTTTTGCGTTTTGTCGAAAAAATTTTCGTTGTTAAAAGTGAGATTTTCGAGGTAAGACTCAATCACGTTAATTGTCAGCACGCCGCTTGCGAGGTTCTGAGCTGGGATTTCAACGCGAGAAGTAATGTAACCTTCGTCAGTTAAATGGTCGGAAAGTTTCTTACTAAATTTGGCAATTTGTCGGAGCGTAATGCATTTCCCAATGTAGGTGTTGGTGAATTTTTTTTCGTAAGATTTTCCAATAATTTTGTTGGGAGAGAAAATTATTTTATTTACTCGGAAGCACTGGATTGGGCTTAGATCCTGAACTACCTTGCCATCTTGGTCATCGAAATCGTCGTCATTTTCCTCCATTTCCGCCGCCTCTTTTTGGTCCTTCTCAACTTGCTGCAAATCTTTCTCTTTTATTTTTCCCTCATTCAGTTGGTTCTCTCGCTGGATGAGCCGATTCTGATTGCTACTAGCATCTTGCTGCTCCTGCTCGGAAATAGCGTAAGCACTTAGTGGCAGAAATGTGAGTAGAAAAAATGTGGTGAATTTTTTCATTTTTAATTTTTAGGAAGTTTGGATACGAGCTCTAAACCCATCCAACTTCAAGAAGCCGAATGGGTATATTTTAGGAACCTCTGAAAAACCTAGATTTTTCGAGAAGTTCGAAGTGACGGCTACACCTTAAAAAATGCACCGCATTTTTAAGCAAGGCCGTAAGGCCTGAGTAATTTGCAACTCGCTCGACTAAAAAATAAAAAACCTGCGAGTAAAATTTCCGTAAAAAGCAATTTTTAGAGATGCCCTAGAGAGATTGGCGTTTCCTCGCCCCAGATGCGCTCAAGGGTGGCTTGGATCTTTTGCTCGAAGCGGGTGATCAGTTCGCGGTTGGCGGAAACC
>CANMEW010000121.1 GCA_947496905.1 Rickettsiales bacterium
AACACAACAACTAAATTCCCCCGAACCTAGGTAAATCAAGGGTTTAGGACTGAAGAGTTTGGAATTGGGAATTGGGTTGGGAGTGGTGGTGAATTTTTAGAGGCGCCCTTAAAAAGTTCAGAAGACTTGCAACTAGATATGACAAGCTTTCGAGTACTTTCTTCAATCTTATAATCATAGCCTTCATTTGTTTGGCTATTGGGTTATGAGTTTTAAGACACGCTCTAGGCTGGTTAATGAAATAGAATATCTTAATGCAGTTCCAACCAGAGAAGGAAAACCATTCAGACAATTCTTATTTGATCAAATGCCTCAATTCCGTCAGGAGTTAGGTAAGACATTTGCAGGTGCGGGATATGATGCGGACAGATTTGAAGCAAGATTAGAGAATAATCGTATAGAAGATAACGTAGGCAACGGATATAGCGGTCTGAAATTTCTGGTAGAAGGGAAAGCACCACAAGAACCACTAGCCCAATGGAAATCAATAATCTCTCATCATAGAGACATATTATTTCCACCTATTCCACCAGTAGTAGAGTTATCTACATCAACAACGGAGAGACGTGACTCTGATGAAAGTGTTACAACTACGACACAATCTTCAGGTAGCGGAGGATCTCCATCGCAAACAAACTCAACAATTTCACACCGATCTCCAGATAAAGTTAACGAGAATACCTCCCCTACACAAGTCTCTTTATCTAGTGAGGAATCAAAAGAAGATGAAGAAGAGCATTCCAGAAATTCACCACCACAATCAGAAGGATTCTTTAGCCAAGTCATGTCATGGATAAGACCATCAAACTCCGTCACTCCCTACAGAGTGCGTGATGGCAATAATGAAGCTCAACCATTGCTACCAAGAAGACCTGGGAAAGAAAAGCAGGATTAATTAACCAATACTGCGGAACATCTTTACGTGATAAAGAATTCTGGCGGTCGATTTTAACCTAACCTACACCTACCCAAAATTCACCCCAAAACTTGCCGAATTCTTATACTGCATTTTAGAGTGATTATAACTCATTGTTGTTCTTGGATCACTGTGCCCAGCTGTTTCTTGAATAAATCTAGAATCAATGCCAGCATTAAAAGCCTCTGTAATAAATGTAGCTCTTCCACAATGCGGCCGCGTTCTCTCAAGCCCAGCTCCATTTGCATATTTATGCCAAAGCTGACGAATTGCACTAGTGCTCATTGGTTTTGCCGCTTTATATAACTTTGAGTTATTTGACATCCGTGGAAACACCGGCAGATCTCCATCGGCGCTAATCTTAATTTTCCCCTGATCATCTACACCATAATATTTCATCTCTTCGAAGTAAGCTCTTAAAGCAGCTTGAATATGAGGATTCACTGCTACTTTATTATTCTTGTCACCCTTGAGGTGCATGTCAAAAATCATGAAACCACTTTCTTCCTGAATATCTTTGATCTTAAGCGCGGCAATGGTCCCTACCCTAGTTCCCACATTAAAAAGAATCGATAATATTGCTTTATCGCGCAAACCCAAAATCGTAGAGGTATCAGGTTGTTTAAGAAGTATTTCTACTTCGGCGCCAGTTAGCGCTCTACTACTTACATTACGATAATTCTTTTTCATGGCCTTTACACCATAGACCGGGTTTGACTTGATTCGTTGCTTCTCAATCAAATGTTTAAACAGCGAAGACATTCCCGCCATACGATTATTGATACTTGAGTTTTTATCACCGGCGGATTTCATCGCATCACGAAATTTAATGATGTGCATTGAAGTCACAGATCTGAGTTGATCGATGTTCTGAATTTCAAACATTGTGCAGAATTTTTTTACCGTAGCTTTGTAAGTTTTCTGAGTGGCCTTTGATGTGAAATTTTCCAGCCACACATCTTCTTCGGAAATTTCCTCGATTTTCACCAGGGCACAATTTTCAATTTTTTGGTCCTCGAGTTCGTTTGTCATTTTTTCCAGATTTTTTGTTAAAATATTTTACTTACGATAAAGCGAGTTATCACAAGTAGAAATTTAAAGTAAATGAATTTGTTATTTTATAAATAAAGGGCATGGTGACCTAATATTTGACTTTTATTGCTTAAGGTAATAATATTATTTACAACCCTTTTAGAATTATTAGGGTTAAAACATTTACTGGTCTCATTAGAAGAAAAGTCAAATTAAGTGCAGGTATACATATGAGAGAATTTAATGTAGTTGTTGGAGAAAATGGCAGAATGATCATTCCGTCACTTTTTCGCAAAACTTTAAACTTAAAAGCAGGTGATGAGTTGGTGGTAAAATTATCAGCTGATAATGACATCGTTATCCATAGTCCGAAGCAATCTTTAAAAAAATTACAGGAACTTTTTAAAAGCAGCACCGACAGTTTTGTTGAGGAGCTTTTAGAAATGCGCCGCAAAGAAGAGATTTAAAAATGACTGATAAAATTGTATTTGATTCATCGGCAATATTAGCTCTGCTCAAGATGGAGCAGGGACATGAGATTGTTGCTGAAAACCTAGAGCTAGCGATTGTTTCGAGCGTGAACTTTTCTGAAGTAGTGACGGTTCTTGCCAGGAAGGGATTCGGGCAAGAGCAGGTAATCAAATCTTTGAAAGAAACTTTCTTGCATATCGAAGATTTTGACACGGAGCAGGCGATTATTTCGGCGCAGCTTGATGAAAGTACCAAGGCTCATGGACTCTCATTCGGAGATCGAGCCTGTTTGGCTTTGGCGAAATCTAGGAATATTCCCGTGCTTACAGCAGATAGGGTTTGGAAGGAGATGGATTTGGGAATTGAGGTTGAGCTAATAAGGTGAGGTGGTGATGCCTAAACTCCACTATAAATGGATTTCCTTACTATGTTTTTGCTAAAAGATTTACGAATTTATAAAGATCACTTGTCTCATTTGTCAGAAACTCAGAAGAGAAATCACGATTTAATAACAAATCGTGGTTAAGAAATTAGACCTAACTTTGTGATTTTTAACCTGATTAATTTAGCTAAAAGTTGGACAATTTTCCCCAAAATAAGAATAGCTAAAAGTGGTTATTTCCATTTCTGAACCTGCCAAAAAATGACGTAATAAAGACGAATAAAAATCCCAACTTACCAGTAAATCTGGATAAAATTTCTTGATCATATTTGCCAATTTATGGCCTAACTTTCTTCTTATCGACAGGGCTTTTATGGGCGCCTCTAAAAATCCAATTTTAAGCAAATAAATTTTGTCAAAATTTTGGCTTCGGAGATTTTTTGGGTTTTGAAATTCTGAATTGGGAATTTAGCGAGAGA
>CANMEW010000122.1 GCA_947496905.1 Rickettsiales bacterium
CATTTTCCTTAGCTCTTGCCAACAAGGGTTACAAAAAAGCTTTGAAAGACGACAAGCACTTGCTCGACGGGCTTAACGTAATTGACGGAAAAGTGACCTACAAAGCAGTGGCAGATGCTCTTGGTTACAAATTTGTTGAAGCTGACAAGGCATTGGTTTAATGGCACCGATTACCGGCTTTGCACTACTCCTATTAGTTTTTTCGATTGGTATTTTTTTACCAACATTCCATCTAATCTCCTTCAAAAAATCTAACTACTCCGAACTAGAAAAAATTTCATCAATTCTAGTTCGGATTATTTTTTTCTGCGCTGCCTCCTCTCAGCTTTGCCTGATTTACTCCTTCCTCATCTCCGACTATTCCGTCAGTAATGTTTACCAAAATTCTCACCATCTAAAGCCACTCATTTACAAAATTTCTGGCAGCTGGGGAAATCACGAAGGATCAATGCTGCTGATGATTACCATCCTCTCCGGCTACACTCTCGCCTTCAATTTTTTGAGCAAAACTGAGTTAGAAAAAAAATTAATCATCACCTCGGTGCAATCAGCAACTGTCGCGCTTTTTGCTGCCTTCACTGCCTTCACATCAAATCCGTTTGCAAAAATTTTTCCGACTCCAATTGCGGGGCTGGGATTAAATCCTCTACTGCAAGACATTGGCTTGGCGCTGCACCCACCAATACTTTACATCGGTTACATCGGATTCTCGCTAATTTTTTCCTTCGCGATTGCCGGACTTTTAACCGAAAAATTTGATCAAAAATTCGCTTCTCATCTTAAGGGTTGGCTATTTTTTTCTTACGGATTTTTGACTTTAGGAATTGGTCTCGGCTCTTGGTGGGCATATCGCGAACTTGGGTGGGGTGGTTATTGGTTTTGGGATCCAGTTGAAAATATTTCGCTAATGCCATGGATCGCGGCCACTACTCTAATCCACTCAGTTAAGCTTTTGGAGAAGAGAGGAATCTTTAAAATCTGGACCAGTTTTCTGGCGATCCTCACCTTCATTTTGTGTCTGCTCGGAATTTTTCTCGTGCGCTCAGGAATTTTAACATCAGTGCATTCATTCGCCATTGACGCTGATCGCGGATTTTTTGTGATTGCGCTAATAATTTTAATCGGAGGGGGAGGGCTGTTAGTTTTTGGAGCCAAAATGAGCAACTTAAGAAGCGAAGCGGACAGATCTGAATTTTCTTTTTGGTCAAAGATTGGCGCTATTTTACTCAACAATTACTTTCTGATCATCGCTTTATTTATCGTGCTTCTAGGCACTACTTACCCAATTTTTTCACGCGGATTTTTTGACCAATTTATTTCAATCGGACCGAGCTACTACAACAAAGTTTTTAGTATTTTAATCGTTCCGTTTTTAGTTTTTTTGGCATTTTCATCTGACTTAAATTTTACCAAAAAAACCGAAGCAAAAATTATTTTTAATCGCCGCAACTCTTTGATTTTACTAGGCGCAACTGCAATTGCATCTTTTACATTTTTTTACCACGAATCGGCAGATTTTCTGCAAATCATCATTTTATTTTTAGCAATTTTTTCAGCTTTAAAAATACTCTTCTCTCAAAAATTTTTGCTAAAAAATTTGGCGATGATTCTAGCTCATTTTGGATTTTCTTTAGTCATTGCCGGAGTAGTGCTCTCTTCGTCATTCGGCGCTGTGAAGGAGGTGAATTTGAAAAAAAATGAAACGCTAAAAATTGCGGATTACGAAATTAAATTTTCAGACGCGCAATATTTTGCTGGGAAAAATTTTCTAGCTAGGCAGGGCGATTTTCTGATTTCAAAAAATGGTGACGAGATCGCCAGACTTTACCCGCAGCTGCGTTACTACCCAGTCTCCGATCAGACCACCAATGAACCCTCCATTCGACACGGAATTTTTTCTGACCTCTATTTAGTCATTGGTAACAAGGACGAAAATGAAAATTACGCTGTGCGCGCCTACTACAAACCCTTCATCTACCTTATCTGGTCGGGATGTTTTCTAATTTTTTCCGCTGCAATTTCTAAAAATTTTTTCAGGAATAATGTTTAATATTTTTTGCAAATACTTCGTTTTAGCCTCTGTTTTATTGGTTTCAGGATGCCATGCCTCCAATCAAAAAGTAAAAAATATTAATCTTTCCGATACTTGGATTGGTGAGCCAGATTCTGGTTTTCGTGATTTAAAGGCGGTTGCTGGAAAAAAATTCATGATCGCTTCAGCTAGTGAAGCTTCGAGCAAAGCTGGTGAAGAAATGTTAGTAAAAGGCGGGAATGCCGTTGATGCTGCGATCGCGGCGCAGCTAGTGTTAAATGTTGTTGAGCCTCACTCTTCAGGAATTGGCGGAGGAGGATTTTTTCTTTATTACGACAAAAAAACCGGCAAGACCATTTACTTTAATGGTCGCGAAACTGCTCCAGAAAAATCTCACAGCCGCATGTTTTTGGATGAGAAAGGTAAGTCGCGTCAATTTTCTGATGCAGTGCGCGGCGGTCTGTCTGTTGGCGTTCCAGGTCTTTTAAAAACCATGAGAGAAGCGCATGTTCGTTATGGAAAATTACCGTGGAGAGAATTATTTAAGCCGGCAATCAAAGCGGCGCGTGAAGGATTTATTGTTAGTGAAAGATTTCACACTTTATCCGCGCATGTTTCTTACCTAAAAGATTTTGGCGAAACTGCAGAAATTTACCTCGACAAAAATGGTAAGGCGCATCAGGTCGGAGACGTAATCAAGAATCCAAAAATTGCCGAAACTTTAGAAAAAATTTCTAAGCAAGGCACTAAAACTTTTTACGAAGGAAGAATCGCGCAAGACATCGTGCGTGCGGTGCAAAGCTCAAAAATTAATCCAGGATTTTTGTCTCTCACCGACATGAAAAATTACCGCGTCAAAAAGGGCGATTTACTCTGTGACAGCTACCGAAAAAAATACAAAATCTGTACCATGCCTTTGCCGGCTGGCGGCTCTACCTTGTTACAAATTCTGGGAATTTTAGAAAATTTCGACCTGTCGAAATTTAAACCAAATTCACCAGAGGCGGTGCACTTAATTGTTGAGGCGACTCGCCTCGCTTACGCCGATCGCAATGAGTATGTGGCCGACATTGCCGGCGTTCCACTGAAAAAAATGCTCGACAAAAATTATCTAAAAAATCGCGCGCTCCTGATTGATCCAAAAAAAGCGATGCAAAAAGTTGAGCCTGGAAAATTTTTCACCAATGACGAGTGGCAGTTTGCTAATGCTGATGCTGCTGTTGAGCTTCCATCAAC
>CANMEW010000123.1 GCA_947496905.1 Rickettsiales bacterium
CTGTATTTTATTTTTTTCTTTCTCGTCTAAAAACTCTTCTTTTTGAATAATTTTTTCAGCTAATTGCAGCAGCCAATTTTTGTCGGCGCTGAAATTTTTGCCGATGATTTCGAAAATTTTGTGAACGAGTCGGCCTTTGATTTGGGAGTGGTTGATTTGGTTTTGGGTTGATTTCGTAACCCCACTAGATGTCACCCTGAGCCTATCGAATGGTGATTCTGGACACGGGCTTGAATCACCATTCGACAATCCCAGCATGACATTTGGGGTGAGAGTGATCGGTTCAAAAAACTTTTCCTTCGTCACAACTTCTCCAAAAGTAACCGAATTCTTCACCACCTCATACCAAGATTCTGGATCTGAAGAATTACCAAATCCTCCAACATATAACTCATCCTCAGCGCGCGTCATTGCTACGTAAAGCAAGCGTAAATATTCTTCTTTCGCTTCAATTAATTTTTCGGCGCGATGCTTTTTTAAGTAGCGGTTTTCATCATCTTTTTTGCGGCACCAAAGTGGAAATTTATCGCCACCAAATTCCACCCAAGAAATTTCCTCTTTAGCGCTAAGCAATTGATTAAAATTATAAGCACAGTCGGGAACCATTACGGCGCGGGCTTGCAGACCTTTTGCTGAGTGAATGGTGCTGATTCGAACGCGGTTATCTTCTTCTGACGCCAATGAAATTCTCGGATCGAGTCTTTCAATAAATTCTAAAAACTTTTGCAAATTTGGAGAGAAATTCTGCGAAAAATCGAAGGCGCTTAAAGTAAATTTATCCAGCATTTCCACGCTTTCGGGCCCAAAATGCGCGATGAAATTTTGCTGATGATTTTTTTCGTGAAGCAGAAAATAAAAAAACTCAAAGCAGGTGAGGTTTTGCGATTTGGTGATTAATTCTTCGAGATTTTTCTTAACTTCAGAAAATTTTGGCAAATGCTCTAAAACCTGATAAATAGTGCTTTCATCGGCATTTTTTTTCAGGCAGATTTCTAGTAAATTTTCTTCCGACATTTCAAAAATCGGTGACTTCAAAAGGCAGGCCAAATTTAAATCATCTTGTGGCAAAGTGACAAATTTAGCAGCGCTAAGCAGATCCTGAATCAACAGGCTTTCGCTAAATTTCACGCGACTAACGGAAGTGAAAGGAATTTGATATTGGTGAAAAAATTTAGTTAAGGCGCGGTCAAAACCATTGGTACGATTGCGCAATAGAATCATGAAATCGCCGTATTTTAGCTCTTTTAGCTCGACTCGTGACTTAATTTTTCGCGCAATAATCTCGGCCAAAATCTCTTCTTCTTGCGGAATTTTTTTGGCAGTAAAATCAATTTGCCACTCGTAGCTTTTTTCTTTTTTCTCTTCTTTTTCTTTTTGGATTTGCGGCCAGATTTCAACCTTGCCAATGGCGTCGCGGATTGGTTTGTGCTCGGAAAATTCCGATACTTTGCTAATGGCGTGTTTTCTTTTTGGATCAGAGAAAACTTGGTCAACTGCTTGCAAAACTTTTGCGCCAGAGCGGAAAGAATTATTTAGCTCAATTTTTTTTAGATTGCCGCCAAGTTTGCTCGCAAAAAACTCAAAAATTTCCGCACTAATATTGGGCTCAGCGCCTTGAAAACTGTAGATCGACTGTTTCTCATCACCAACAATAAAAATGCTGCGATTTTTATTGGCCGAACTTTCTCCCACAAAAAAATCTTCGCTCAGCGCTTTAATAATATTCCATTGCTGGTGGTTAGTATCCTGTGATTCATCGATTAAAACGTGGTCGAAAGTACCATCCATTTTTAATTTTACCCAATTGGAAAAATCGGCATTAGCTAAGAGCCTATTGGTTTCAACGATTAGGTCGTTGTAATCCAAAACGGAATTTTGTTTTTTTAGCTGCGAGTAATTTTCTAAAATGTGATCGACAAAACGTAGAAGCAGGGCAGTGTCGTTGGCAATTTTTAGTGAGTTTAATTTGTCCAAAAAATCCAAAATAATTTTTTGAGAGTCGGTCATGAAGCTAAGATTTATCTGATCTTTTGCTGGTTCGCCGTAAATTTTACGTGACTCATTCTCTTTGGTGAAAAAAGCTAATTTGTAAGTTTCGAAATTTTCTAAAACTGGATCATCTAAAAAAATTCTGATCTTGGTGGCAGTTTCCGCATTTTTTGAGGAGCTTCCTGCTTCTAAGCGAGAGGCTAGAGCAAAATTTTCGGCGCGATTAATTTGGATTAAAAAATCAGCAAAAATTTCTGCATCAGCTTGATTTTTTGACACCGAAAAATTCTTAAAAATTTCCGCAATCACATTCTCAATTCCGAAGAAATTTTCCTTCAAAGAGTTGAGTTGTTCTTTTTTGTTTAAAAGGTTCGCAACAAGGCCAGTAAAGCTTTCTTCGTGAAGTTTGGCGTTAGTTTTTTGGACTAAGTTTTTCAGCTCAAGATTGGTCAGCGCTTTTTTCAAAACTTCTTTTTGCGCCTGTTTGAGTAACAGTTTTTCCTGATTTTCTTCCAACACTTCAAAAGTTGGTTTTACCTTGGCTTCAAATGGAAAAATTTTGATTAAAGTCTGGCAGAAAGAGTGAATGGTTTGAACTTTGATTTTAGCTTCTTCATCGAGGATTTTGACGAATAAAGTTCGCGCTTTTTTCAGGTCAATTTGGGTTGGATTTTTGCCGCTTAAATCGCTGAGTTTTTTTACTAATTCTTCGTCACTGCACAAAATCCATTTCGCCAATTCAGAATTTATACGATGCTGCATTTCGGCGGCGGCGACTTTGGTGAAGGTGAGGCAGAGAATTTTGCTCGGAGAAATGTCATCAAGCAGAAGTCTTAAAACGCGATCGGTGAGAATTTTAGTTTTGCCGGAGCCTGCGGACGCGAAAACCCAAGCTGAATTTTTAGGGTCAGAGGCGCTTTGTTGAAGCTGAACTGTTTGGGAGAGGTTGAGGTTATTCATGAGTTTTTGAGATGTTTGTTCTTTTCTCGCAAACTCCAATGTCACTTTTCATTCTCGGTGTCACCCCGTCGAATGACGAGGTCCATTTCGTTACTGAGTTTGTGGCACTGTGGACCCCGTCATTCGACGGAGTGACACACCAGAGGGGGAGTTAATTAATTGGCTGGAGCAGCTTCACTTGGTTGTGCTGCAGGAGCTGCAGCGCCTTCTGCAGCCGGAGCTTTTTGTTCTCTGCTTTGCATGATGCTGCGATATCTTGCGACATTGGC
>CANMEW010000124.1:0-2243 GCA_947496905.1 Rickettsiales bacterium
CGGAAAGTGGGTTTTTAGCACCACACTTTTTTAACCCAGATCCGTCATTGGAAATTTAGGAGAGTTTAGCTCTGGCTAGAAAATAGAGGGTGAAATGGAATTTTTTAGGCGTAAGCGTATCGAGATACGTGCGCAGTAAAAAGTTTCATTTCAACCGTGTAGTTTCTAGTCAGGACTAAACTATGCAGATTTCCAATGATAGATCTGGGTTCAATCAAACCAAAACTCAAAACATGGCACGAATCATCAGAAATTTTTACGTCACCTCGCCAATCTATTACGTCAATGATGCGCCGCACATTGGACATGCCTACACTTCGATTGCTTGCGACGTAGCAGCTAGATACAACAAGCTTGATGGTTGCGATGTTTTTTTTACTACCGGCACCGATGAGCATGGGCAAAAAGTTGAAAAATCAGCACTCGCTTGCGGAAAAGATACACAAGAATTTTGCGACGAGAATTCTCAAAAATTTCGCGACCTCTCCCCAATGTTGAATCTATCCAACAATGAATTCATTCGCACCACTGAAGAGAGGCACAAAAAATGCGCACAAAGATTTTGGGAAATTTTAGAGGAAAAGGGTCACATCTACAAAGGAGTTTACGAGGGCTGGTATTCGGTAAGGGATGAGGCTTTTTATTCTGCGGATGAAGTGGTGGATGGCAAAGCTCCAAGCGGGGCGGAAGTCACGTGGCACAAAGAAGAAAGTTATTTTTTCAGACTCACTACTTTCCAAGAAAATTTGATACTGATGTATGAGTCATTTTCTAATGACTTCATTCTTCCGAAAGAGCGCCTCAACGAAGTTATTTCCTTCGTTAAAGGAGGTCTGAAAGATTTATCAATTTCTCGCAACTCATTTTCTTGGGGAATAAAAGTTCCGGGCGATGAAAAAAGCGTCATCTATGTTTGGATTGACGCCTTAACAAGCTACCTTTCTGCACTTGGATTCCCCGACGAATCTGCGCCAATGTACAAGAAATTTTGGTCAGATATTGCGGCTGGGTCTCCAACTCATATCATTGGCAAAGATATTCTGCGCTTTCATGCTGTTTACTGGCCAGCTCTTCTAATGGCTGCTGAAATCAATGTTCCTTACACTATTTACGCTCATGGCTGGTGGACAAATAACGGACAGAAAATTTCGAAATCTGTTGGAAACATGATCGATCCACAAAAAGAATTAGAATGGATAGAATCTCTTGGTTGTACTCGCGAAACTGCTGCGGACTATCTGCGCTATTTTTTGATGCGCGAAATTCCGTTTGGAAATGATGGCGATTATTCACGCACAAGTCTTGTGACTAGAATCAACGCTGAACTTGCTAATAACATTGGGAACCTTGTACAGCGCACCCTCACCATGATCATGAAGCATTGTAATGGCGAGATTCCTGCCGTTGGCGACAACCCACAATTTTTTCCAAAAATCTCATTCAAACCTTATTCAGACGCGATTTTTTTAGCGATGAGGACTGTCTCAATCGACAGAATGATTGCGCAGATCGTCGAGTTTTCGACGCTGGTGAATAAAAATTTCAACGACGCTGCACCGTGGAATTTACAGAAAGAAAATAAAATTCCTGAGATGAATCTTGCTCTCTTCATGGCTGTAGAATCGATCAGAATAATTGGGATTTTCTTAACACCTTTTGTGCCAACAAGCGCCAAAAAGATTCTTGATTTACTAAATGTTAAGGAGGCGCACAGAACCTTCTCTTCACTCCGCAATCCGATGGATGGCGGACATAAAATCAACGAACCGACAATAATTTTTCCTAGATTGGAATTAGAGCCTCTGGTCAATGAAAAAAAATTGTAAGAATTTTTGGCTCAGAAAGGGTAGGAGATTTTTTCTTCTACCCTTTTTTTTGTTACTTGCTTGCAGCGGCGATTTATCTCGCTACGGCCATGTTACGCTGCACAGCACCGCTAATCGTGATTCCTTTATTTTTTCTGTAAGTGATGAGTTTTTGAAGGAAAATGCATCCTCTCCCTTGGACAAGAAAAATCCTAAAATGACTGAGGCTGAGTCAAGGCTACTGAGGCATCTGCTGAAGATTAAAAATTATTGTCCCCTCGCTTACGGATCGCCACTTTTTCAAATTACTTCGCGACAGGAGAAAATTTTTGACATGACCTTTACGCATCTCATCGAGGAAAATTACAACACCCGTCCAGCTGTTCCGCTCATGTATTTTGGAGTGTGCGACACTGTTAGGCAGTGAGCCGCTCAAAA
>CANMEW010000124.1:2253-3165 GCA_947496905.1 Rickettsiales bacterium
CATGTCCCCATTGCAGTGCAGCACTAAGTCGCATCCAGCTTTTAAAATCGCTTCTGACTTCTCAAAAAAACTTCCCTTCAAAGCCTTCATCGAGACATCGTCACTCATCAGAATATTTTTGAAGCCAATCTCATTGCGGATGAGATTAATCGCTTTTGGCGAGACCGTAGCACAAAAATTTTTATCAATGGATCTGTAAAGAATGTGAGCAGTCATCGCAAATTTTTGATCTCGCAAATTTTGGAAGGGAGTAAAATCAGTCGCGCGCAACTCTTCCAAACTAGCATCGACAATCGGCAATTCTAGGTGACTGTCCGAGGTACCTCGCCCATGCCCCGGAATGTGCTTAACCACTGGATAAACCCCCTTGCTCAAAAGCCCCTCGCAAACTTTTCTTCCCAAGTCAGAAACCTGATTCACATTTTCGCCGTAAGCTCTGTCGCCAATTACTTGGTGGGTTTTTTTAGTGAGGATATCCAGCAGTGGAGCGCAGTCCACATTGATTCCCATTTCGACCAAATCTGTGGCTATTGCCTGAAAATTTTCAAACAAAGCTTCTTTGGCGGTTTCTGGATTTATCTGGTAAAGATCTGAGAAATACTGTCCAGTTGGATAGTTATTCCAATGAGGCGGCTTAAGGCGCGCCACCCTTCCACCCTCCTGGTCAATCAGAATTAAAATTTCACCATTCATCACTTCGCGCATGGAGTCAGTTAATTTTTTTAACTGCGATTTGCTTTCGATGTTACGCGCAAAAATGATGAAACCTAGGCAGCCATTTTTGGAAAAAAAATATTTCTCCTCATCGGTTAATGAATGGCCATGAACACCATAGATTACGGGCTTGGTAACTTTTTTATTCTGCGAGATTTTTTTTAGGAGGGGCATTGAAGAGGATAAGAATAGCGGTGC
>CANMEW010000125.1 GCA_947496905.1 Rickettsiales bacterium
TCATTCAAGCTGGGGCGAATGTTAATCTGGCGAACAATGATGGCGTAACAGCACTCATCATCGCCGCATGGAATGGTCGCGCAGAAGTGGCTGAAAAACTCATTCAAGCTGAGGCGAATGTTAATCATGCGGGCAATGATGGCGAAACAGCACTCATCTTCGCCGCAGAGAATGGTCGCACAGAAATGGTTGAAAGACTCATTGCAGCTGGGGCGAATCTTAATCAGGCGACCAATAGTAGCGTAACAGCACTCTTTGTCGCCGCATGGAATGGTCACACAGACGTGGCAGACTTACTAAGAGATGTGAAAGCAATTGAAGACGCTACTTTAGACCCACTTGCAGAAGATGGCGGTATTGCTTTGGCAAGTCTTTTGCCAAGATTAGCAGAGCCTATTGTTCAATCTCGCCTCAATCGATCCATTGCTACTTTAGCGGCAGTCATTCTTGCCGATGGCACTCAGACTGGCAATGAAGCTGTGCAAAGAATTAACCGAGGACAGATTAAGAGAGGTCATCCGCCTTTAAATGGCGAAAAAGCGAGTAAATTAGTAGAGTTACGAGGAAGGATTATTTCTGATTTACGGGCGGGAGTCGGAGGTGAGGCAGCAGCAGTAGCGGTGGCGAATGATGCAATATTAGCTCTTTTAAAACCGGGTGCTTTGGCAGGGATTTCGGAGCAAATTTCGAGTCTATTCCTAACTTCCAAATCTTCTCCTTTAACGGAGAAATTGCCGAAGGAAATCGAGCAAAAAATTCTCGGCAATTTATCGACACCATTACCTCCCGCTGTCATGAATACAGTCGTCAATTTCTTTCAAGAGCAGAATCAGGCTGCTGTTGCGAGGGGCGCTGCTCAGGCTGCTAAGAAGGATAGACTAGCCGAGCTTAGTCAAAAATACTCATTTGGTCAGCAGCGTTACGCGCCTAAGAAGGCTGCTGCTGCTCCGCCACCGCCACCTCCATCAACATCTCCATCATCCGCAGGTACAGGAATGGATGGCAATAGAGGTGGAAAAGGAACGTGGAAGCAGTAGTAAATAGTTGAGCCTACCACCTACAGTCGTCACCAGCGGATACTGGAAAAGACACTCTCTAAACAGAGTGCAAAAACTTTTTTGCTAGCGAGAATAGGTTCAGCATTGTGTCGCGAATTTTGGCATCGAAGCCGATATTTTTCTTCGCCCATTCGCTAATCCAAGGTCGAGACAGGTCCCACATATTTAGATTGGGGTCAAGAGTTACACCTACTCCCTCAACAAGAAGCAGAGTTTTTTGTAACAGCAACAACTCTGGTTTTGTAACCATTTTGTAATCACGAGTCATGGTGATTAAATTGGAAAGCAGAGCTGCAACAGAGACATCTTTCACATTCGAACCCACAATTATTTCCCCAAGTTTTCGGCAAGACAAAGCTAGGTCATCAACGTTAGTTTCGGGCGGGACTAGCTCCGCCTCAATGTGCAACTGCGCCACGCGCAAATAATTTTTGTGTAAGAAGCCGATTAAGATTTCCGCAACTGCTAGACGAGTTTTCTTGTCGATCCTCCCCATGATGCCAAAATCAACCACGCCAATATTTCCATTTTTGAGTAGAAATAAATTTCCCGGATGCATGTCGGCATGAAAGAATCCGTGAACGTAAATTTGGTTGAAGTAGCTCACCACAAGGTTTTTCGCGATTTGCTTTTTGTCGAAAGCGCAATTTTTAATTGCCTCCTTGTCGGAAAAGGCAATGCCATCCAGCCATTCAATTACTAAAATTTTTGACGTAGAAAATTTCCAAAAAATTTCTGGAATGTAGAAACCTTCGACATTTTTTAAATCTTCGCGAAGGCGCGAGGCATTGGCCGCTTCGCATAAAAGGTCGAGCTCAGTCTTCGATGTTTGCTGCAAAAGATCTGCGATGTCAGAAAGGCTCTTGGCTAAAAATTTTGAAAAAATCGTAACGAATTTGGTGAGTAGTTTTAAAGTGGAGATGTCTCGCGCCATGATTCTAGCGATTCCGGGGCGCAAAATTTTGACCGCGACAATTTTTCCATCAGCAAGTTTTGCTTTGTGAACTTGCGCAATTGAGGCCGATGCAACGGGAGAGAAATCAAACTCGGTAAAAAAAAATTCGAAATTTTTTCCGAATTCTTGCTGCAAAATTTTTCTGATTTTTTTGGCAGGAGATGGCGGGAGGTCGTCTTGAAAGCTGGAGAGACTGGCAGCTAATTTTTCTCCGATGAGGTCAGGACGAGTAGATAAAATTTGACCAAGCTTGATGAAAGATGGACCTGCGAATCGTAGAAAAAAATAAATCGTACGATCTTTGATGAGGGGATAGAGTGGCAACAGAGCAAGTAATAAAGCAGAGAGGCGGAGGAAATTAAAAATGGATGCCATTTATTTGCCTTGAGTGGCTGCTGGGGCTGCTGGATTTGGAACTGGGTGCTGCATGCCGGCTGGGGCTGCATGACCACCGCTTCCTTGATGAACATCGACTTTAATTTTACTGAGATCCACATCAACTCCAGTCCAGCTAAGCATTTTATTTAGAAGCTGTGAGATGATCTCGAGAATATTTCCTGTAACCTCTTGAATCCTTGACACCACTAGCCTGAAAGCATTCGCTGCCTCTGGAGACATTTTTAAAATTACAATCACTTCATCAATGGTAATGATGTTCAAAGTGAGCATTACCACTAGCAGAGAAAAGGCCGTAGAAGCAAAAATAAAAAATACTCTCAAAGTGAGAAAGGAGATAATGTCGCTCATGATGAAGGTCGGTTTGATGGGTGTAAAATTTACTGCAAAAAAATAGTAATCTGCTCAAGGTAAAGTCTATTGAAAAAATGCCGCACCTATCGTCCTAAAATAATCGAATGACGAGTAGGAAAATGAAAAAATTTTGAGCAGGCCTTTGACTACTGGAACCTCTGAAAAACCTAGATTTTTACTCAAAGATTTTTTTGAACGAATGAGTTGCAATCGCTTCGCTCTTGTCGAGAAGTTCGAAGTGACGGCTACACCTTAAAAAATGCACCGCATTTTTAACTGAGAACGGGCATGAGCGAAGCGAATCCCTAGGCAACAAATTTTTGAGCAGGAAAGCGTACCTTGATGTACGATTCGAGCACAGGGATCGAGCTTAAGCTCGAT
>CANMEW010000126.1 GCA_947496905.1 Rickettsiales bacterium
AGAAAATGCAGTAGCCGTCAGCCAGCGCTACCACGTCAGAGTAGCCGTATTTCTTTAGCTTTGAAATTGCGGTGTAAATTTTTTGATCAATTTCGGCAGACGAAACCCAGCCGATTTCACCATTATTTTCCGCAGTCAAACTTGCTGAAAATTGTTTGACGATATTTTTAAAATCAGCGCCCTGCCTTAATTCTTCCACCAATTTAGCCGCTAATTGTTCAGCATTTTTTGAAGGAGAAATCAAAATTTCTGCGATCAAAAATTTCTTCACGTCAGTGTTAAATTTATGCTGTTCAAAAAATTCTTTAACCTCAACATCAGTCACTTTCACCTTAGAGCGCAAAAGCTCGGAGATGATTTTTGACCATAAAATTTCTGATTCGATTTGTTTTAAATAATTGTCGAAAGACAAATCATTTTTGCCGAAAAAAAGTTTAAATTGTGTGGCGTTTTTTTTCTGCTGCATCGCCAAAACATCAATTGATTCGCGCATCTCTTCGGGACTTACTTCAATCTTTAAAGCTGCGCCTTCTTGTCTGATTAATTCTTCATCAATCATTTTATCTAGAATCTGACTGAAAAGAATTTTTTTATCCTGCGCAGTTTCAATTTTAATCTTAGAAACACTGAGGACGAAATGGTAGCGATCGACTAATTCAGAGTTGGTAATCGCCTTATTATTGACCTTGGCGATAATGAAATTTTCTTGAGGGGCTTTGGTGGTTTGAGCAGCAAAAGATGGGAAAGAAATGAAAAAACTGACAGCAAGTAAAACCAGTTTTTTCATTTTTTGACAGATGCTTTGTAAACATCGACGCCGCGAACTAAATCAATGGCGCGAGCCAGCTGATAATCTTGGTCGTAAATTGCTAAATTATCGTCGCCAAGTTGTTCTTTTTTAGCTTCTTGAACTGCATCTTGAATTTGCACTTCAATGTGACCTTTCAAATCAGCCTCTGAATCACGATCTCCGGCTTTTTGTTTTTCGATTTTAGCATTAGTCACTTCAATATCTGGCTCAATGCCATGAGCTTGAATAGATTTGCCGCTTGGCGTGTAATAAAGAGAAGTAGTTAAACGCAAAGCTCCGTGATTTTTTTCAAGAGGAATTACAGTTTGCACTGAACCTTTACCAAAAGATTTTGTCCCCATGATGATGGCGCGATGGTGATCTTGCAAAGCGCCCGCGACAATCTCAGAAGCCGAAGCAGAGCCTTCATTAATTAGCACTACCATTGGCAAACTCGACACTGCATCTTCATTAGCTTGATCCTTATATTCTCTCTCTTCAGTGGCGCGACCTTTGATTGAAACGATCACGGCATCTTTATTCAAAAATATGTCACTAACTTTAACCGCTTGATCCAAAAGACCGCCCGGATTGCCGCGCAAATCAAGCACCACACCTTTAAGATTTTTTTCACCGATTCTGGTTTTCAAACTTTTTAATTCGGCAATCACGCCAGATGCAGCCTGTTCTGAGAAAGTATTAACTTTAACATAAGCCACGTCTTTAAACTTGGCTGATTTTACTGCTTTAACTTTGATGATTTGACGCGTGATAGTTTTTTCAAGCGGCGCTTTTTCACCTTTGCGCAGAATCGTTACTTTAACATTTGTCCTTGGTTTGCCGCGTAATTTTTTTACCACTTCTTCAATGGTTTGACCGACAACATTTTTATCGTCAATTTTGGTGATGTAGTCTCCCGACTTAATGCCCACCTTAAATGCCGGCGTGTCTTCAATTGCTGAAATTACTTTTACCACCGACATTTCCATGGTGATTTCAATGCCAACTCCACCAAATTCGCCCTTGGTTTGAACTTGCATTTCTTTCAATGCTTCTTCGTTTAAGTAAGATGAATGTGGATCAAGAGAGGTGAGAATTCCATCAGCTGCAGCTTCTGACAATTGGCGGTCAGTTTTTTCTTCAACATATTCTTTTTTTACCCGTGCCATTACATCTTCCAAAAATTCTTTCTGAGTTTCGGGAGACGCTGTATCTTCAAGCTTGATCTGCTTGATTTGAATCTGCGACAGAGAAATCGCAGAAAAAAATCCAACAAAAGTCGAGACAAGAACGATAGCGGAAATTTTAAAATTTTTCATGAGAAATGAGCTGGGCGACGGGGTTTAAAACGCAAAAATAACCGAACTTCAAAAGCTAAACTATTGAATGCCGTATTCTTCTTTTAATGCGTTAGTGATTTCTTCAGCAGGATCGTCTCCGTAGGCTGAGAAAAGGATTTTGCCGTAATTTTCTAAGTGAATGATCTCGTCATTCAAAGCTTTCAAGAAAAGTTGAACTTTAAGACGTTCAACCAAAACGTAGTACCATGCGTTGCGGCCGGCATCTACACCTTTTACTAGGTAAATTAGTTCTGCTTGCATTTTTTTCTGAGGGTCAATTGGTTTAGAGGGAGCTTTCTGACTGGTGTCAGAAGCGTTATTATTAGTAGTAGGCTTTTGATCGATTTTTTCCGAAGTGAATGTTGTTTTTTTACTAGCGTATCTTTCGGCAAAACTTTTTTGGGCTTCAGACATATTTAAGAATTTTGTTTTTGAGAATTTTGTGAGTTATTAAGCCACCATTGATTGATGGATTTTTTTGGTCCGCAAGGCCCGTCTTCCGTTGAAACGCAAGGACTTTTAACATCGATAACTTTATTGGCACAAGAAAAAGCAAAGAAAAAAACTGCCAAAATCGAAATAATTTTTTTCATGTTTTGATTAATTTTTAAAAGATGAGTATGAAAAAAAAGTAAGTGCTTGCTTGAATTTTTCAATAAGTAAAATTCTTAAAACGTCTCTTAAATAATTCTCATTTAAATTGTCAAAAATACTTTTTCCAAAAACGCTTATTATTGGCCTTGGACTTATCGGCGGATCTTTTGCCAAGTCACTGCGTCATCATAAAATCAGTGAGAAAATTTTTGCTTTTGATCTTGACTTAGAGTCGATTGATCTCGCCAAAAATGACGGCGTCATTGACGGTGGTGCTGACCATTTTGTCATGCTTGAGGAAAATTTTGATTTGGTGGTAATCGC